>DASRZB010000527.1:0-11097 GCA_035653855.1 Acidothermaceae bacterium
ACGCTTGACCAGACCGTCGCTCGCGGGTCGACGTTAACCGGAACACTCGAGGCGATCCCGACCGACGTCACCGACGAGGCGAGCGTCCGCGACCTCTTCAACGCGGTCGTCGAGAGACACGGCCGACTCGACCTGCTGTTCAACAATGCGGGCATCGGAGCTCCCAACGTCGACATCGACGCCCTCGAGCTCGACGCCTGGAACAAGGTGGTTGCGGTGAACCTGACGGGCGCGTTCCTTTGCACCCGCGAGGCATTTCGGGTGATGCGAAACCAACAACCACAAGGTGGCCGCATCATCAACAACGGCTCGATCTCCGCACACGCGCCACGACCGAAGTCGATCGCGTACACCGCGACGAAGCATGCGATCACCGGCCTCACCAAGTCGACGTCGCTCGACGGGCGCGCGTTCGACATCGCGTGCGGCCAGATCGACATCGGCAACGCCGCCACCGACATGTCGACCGGATGGGCCAACGCCGCCGCGCAAGCCGATGGCTCGGTAAAGCCAGAACCATTGATGGACGTCGGTGAGGTCGGTCGGGCGGTGCGCTACATGGCGAGCCTGCCGCTTGACGCGAACGTGGCATCGCTGACGGTGCTGCCGCCAAAGATGCCGTTCATAGGTCGGGGGTAAGACATGTCGAGCTCAGGTGCCACCGCATGGGACGGCGATCGGTCGGCCGTTCGCATTCCCGATCCCGCCGTTGAGGTACTCGACGAACGCTTCCGTTCACTCGTCGTCAGCATCGACATCGTCGAGCGCCTTTGGACCGGCGGCCGCTGGCTCGAAGGCCCGGTGTGGTTCGGCGACGGCCGCTACTTACTGTTCTCCGACATCCCCAACAACCGCATGCTCTGCTGGAGCGAAGTCACCGGCGACGTCACGCCGTTCCGTGAGCCGTCGAATCACAGCAATGGCAACACCCGCGACTTGCAGGGCCGGCTCGTGACCTGCGAACACCTGACCCGCCGCGTAACCCGCACCGAGTACGACGGCAGCATCACCGTCTTGATGGACAACTATCAGGGCAAGCCGCTCAACGCTCCGAATGACGTGACCGTGCACTCCGACGGATCGGTGTGGTTCACGGATCCGGGCTGGGGCATCGAGAACAACTACGAGGGCATCAAGGCAGTGCAGGAAGTTCCCCGCTATGTCTACAGAATCGATGCGGACGGCGGGCAGGGTGTGCCGTTGATCACGGACATGGACCGGCCGAACGGCATCTGCTTTTCACCCGACGAGTCGCTGCTCTACGTCGTCGATGTCGACCAGATCCGGGTCTATGACATGGACGGCGGAACTCCCGTCAACGGTCGCGTCTTTGTCGCGATGAAGGGATCCGATGGGATCAGAACCGACCGCGACGGCAACGTGTGGTCGGCGGCCGGCTGGGGTGGCACCGGTTTCGACGGCGTGCACTGCTACAGCCCTGCGGGCGAGCTGCTGGGGCAAATCCACCTGCCCGAGTCGTGCGCGAACATCACGTTCGGCGGGCCCAGAAAGAACCGGCTGTTCATGACCGCAACCCGGTCGCTTTACAGCGTGTACGTCGACGCGCAGGGAACGCAGCACCCCTAGGCTACGGTCGGGCGCCGGTCAGGCCACCTGGGATCGCATGTGCAATTATTCGACTCGTGGTCACGAGCTTCGATCCCAGAACCGGCGAGGCCGTCGAGGACGTCGGCCCCGAGACCAGCGCGGGCGACGTCGCCCACCTTTGCGCAACGGCCGTCGATGCGACGGCGGAGCTCGAGGCGTTAGGTCGAGGCCGACGCGCCGAAATGCTGCGCGCGATGTCTGACGCTCTCGAAGGCGACCGGGAACTGCTCGTCGAGATCGCGAACCGCGAGACCGCGCTCGGTGCTCCGCGACTGAACGGCGAACTCACGCGCACCACGTTTCAACTGCGCTTCTTTGCCGAGGTGATCGAAGACGGCGCCTACCTCGAGGCGACGATCGACCACGCAGGCGACACCGCAATGGGACCTCGCCCGGACCTGCGCAAGCTCCTCAGGCCGATCGGGCCAGTCGGAGTCTTCGGCGCGTCGAACTTCCCCTTTGCCTTCTCGGTTCCTGGCGGCGACACGGCGTCCGCTCTTGCGGCGGGTTGCGCTGTCGTTGTCAAGGGTCACGAAGCACATCCGCGGACGTCGCAGCTGTGCGCCGCGGCATTGCGCCAAGGTGCGGCGGCGGCTCGTATCAGCGAGGATGTGGTGTCGCTCGTGCTCGGCCGCGATGCTGGCACCGCCGTTGTGCTCGACCCCAACATTCGCGCGGTGGGGTTCACCGGATCTGTCGGCGGCGGCCGCGCATTGCATGACCTTGCGTCGATCCGGCCCTCGCCGATTCCGTTCTATGGCGAGCTCGGTGCACTGAATCCCTTGGTCATCTGCCCCTCGGCGTCGCAGCGCCGGTCGGCTGAGATCGCTACCGGGCTCGCCAACTCGTTCACTCTCGGCGTCGGACAGTTCTGCACGAAGCCTGGCCTCGCGTTCGTCCCCGCCGGCAGCCAGGGCGAAAGTCTCGTAGCCGCACTCATCGAAGCGGTCAAGGCAACGAGCGCAGGGGTGATGCTCAATGCTCGCGTCCAGCATGGCTTCGCCGTCGGCACGTCCGACCTCGTCCAGTTGGCCGGAATCACTGAACTGGCCACGGCGCAGTCGCAAGACTGGACCCAAGACGGATGGTGGGGAACCCCGCTACTCCTCGAGGCCTCCCCCGCAGCGCTCGAGGGCGTCGTCCTCGAAGAATGCTTCGGACCCGTACTCGTCGTCGTTCGCTACGGAAGCGACGACGAGCTCTTCGACCTGTTAGCGAGGGTTGGGCCAGCGCTGACCGCAAGCATTCACGCGGACGCCGGCGACTCGCCTCTCGCACGCCAGTTACTCGACACGCTCTCCGGCCGCGTCGGACGCGTTGTGTGGAACGGCTATCCGACAGGAGTCGCCGTCGCGTGGGCGATGCACCACGGCGGTCCGTACCCGGCGACCACCGATGCACTTCACACGTCGGTCGGCGCGAGCTCCATCCGGCGCTGGCTACGTCCGGTTGCCTATCAGGACGTGCCGGCGGAGCTGCTGCCCGCGGAACTCATCGATACGCCTGCGGCGGATCACCAAGTGCCACGGCGGATCGACGGGCACCTCCACACATAGAAGGAAGAAATGCAGATCTTCAGGTACGCCCACGACAACGCGGCCCGCATCGGCGTCATGACTGATGATGGACGGCGGCAGCTGCTGCCCGTGCGATCACTGACCGACTTGCTGCAGCTGTCGCTGCAGGACATGCGCTCTCTCGTCGAAGCGGGCGGCGAAGCAATTGCCGAGTCAGCACTGACCCGACTCCTACCGCCGATCGATGGACACACCGAGGTGTGGGCTTCCGGAGTCACGTATCAGCGCTCGAGTGACGCTCGGCAAGAGGAGAGCGTCGTTGCCGATGTCTATGCGCGGGTGTATGACGCAGTGCGGCCCGAACTGTTTTTCAAGGCTGCCGCTTGGCGCGTGGTCGGGACGACGGAACCAATCGGCGTCCGGCCTGATTCTGAAATCAATGTGCCTGAACCTGAGCTGGCGCTGGTCATCAACTCCGCCGGTGTAACGGTCGGCTACACGGTTTGCAACGACGTGTCGTCGCGCTCGATCGAGGGCGAGAATCCGCTGTACTTGCCGCAGGCGAAGGTCTACACCGGCTCGTGCGCACTCGGCCCAACCATCCGACCGGCGTGGGAAATCGCTGATCCGTACGCGCTGCCCATCATCGTGCGCGTGCGGCGCGATGGTGTCGCAGTATGGGAGGGCGAGACGTCGACCTCCCACCTGCACCGGCGCTTCGACGACATCGTCGAGCACCTGTACCGCAACTACACCTTCCCCGACGGCGCCGTGCTCTCAACCGGAACCGGACTCGTGCCCGACATGACCTTCACTCTAAGGCCTGGCGATGTCGTCGACGTGGCCATTGACGGCATCGGCACACTCGTCAACGACGTGCGCCACGCGACGGATGAACACTTCGGATGGCTCACCCCCGACCCAGTGCGAGCCGACCGCCCATAACAACGCGCCAGCGCGTGCGTTCACTGCCCTAGGAGGACGGCGATTGCACGCGCTGTGCGAAAAAGCTATGGGTAGACGGCGAACTCTTGGATGCTCACCCATGTCGTGCTCACGCCGTAGACGCCGGTCACCGTCAAGCGCACGTACCGGGCGCTAACTGCGCCGGTCGTGAAGTTGTCGATGAGTGACCCGGTGGTCGTGTTGGCGGTTCGATCGATGACCGTTGTCCAGTGCGAATTGTCGGTGGACGTCTGCACGCGGTAGCGATACGCGCGGTCGAGGTAAGGCACGACCTTTGCGTTGCTCAGAGACTTGTTAGCGCCCAGGTCGATCGTGACAGACTGCGGGAAGCCGGATGCAGACCACCGCGTGGTGACGTTGCCGTCATCGACCCGCCTCGCTTCGTTGCCGACTTGCTGGCTCGTGTACGTCACAGGTCGTCCGGTCGACGGGCTGGTGATGAGCTGCGCAACCTGCGCACCGGCCAGCAAGAACGCGCCTGCGCAGAACGGTGGCTCGTCGGCGTTCACGGTTCCGGACGACGTCGAGGTTTGCTCCATTCGTGGGCTCGTCGCGGTGTAGGGGGCCGCAGGTCCCACTCCATTTGCCTGACAGTCGGTAATGAAACCGCTCGGCTGCAAGGCGATCGTCGACAGCCCGTGCCAGGCCTTAACGACTACAGGCAGGTAGGTGGCCGAACTGAGCAGCCCGGACTGAATCCCATACGCCAACGCGTAGGTGATGAGTGCGGTGCCACTCGTCTCGGGTGATGGAAACAGCGATGGGTCAAGAAGGCTCGAGCGCCAGAATCCATCGCTGCCCTGCAACGGCGCAAGCGCAGCGGCCATCGTCTGCAGCATGCTCACGTACTTCGCACGCCGTGCGTCGGAAGCTGGCAAGGCCTGCACCACCTGAGCCATCGCGGCGATCGCCCAGCCGTTGCCGCGCGACCAGAAGATCGGCTGCCCGTTCGCATCCTTGGCGCCGACGAACGTGCAGTCGCGGTACCACAAGCCTTGAGCCGAAGAGAAAAGACCAGGCTGGGACGGCGTGCTGCCCGCGCAGCGTGAACTCGTGGCGCCCTCGTCACGCGACCACACGTACAGGGAGTCCATCTTGTCGAGGTATGCCGAGTTGCCGGTTCGCGTTGCCCATCGCGTCCAGTCGGGCAGACCCATGAACAGCGCGTCGGCCCAGTCGTATTGCGAAACCGGCAGGTTCGTGAGGTCGTTGGCCATCTCGGCGTCCGCCTTGGTAAGAGACGCCGTCGAATCGAGCGCGTTCAGGTCGTAGTAGGTCTGGAGTGCCTTGACTGTGTCGGGGTTGATCTCGGCGGTTCCGACGGCCCACGAGTTCGACGTGCCCCACGCGAGATTGTTGTTCAGATATTGCTGATCGCCCACTTGTCGGAACAGCGTTTGCACGCCCTGGGTGTAGGTCGACCACGACCATCCGTTCTTCGGCGTCACTGTGGTGTGCGCGTACGTCGTGCGGTAGTAGTTGGTGGCGAGCTTTGCGGCGTTGACGATCGACGCGTACGTCGGCAACCCAGTTGTGGCAGCCGCGACTGTGGTCGGGTGGCTGACCGCGTTCGTCCCACCGCTGTTGTCGGTGACCGTCAAGCTCACCGGGTAGGTGCCACCTGACGCGTAGGTGTGGGTGGGCTTGACTCCGCTACCGGTCGACGAGTCGCCGAAGTTCCATGCGTACGCGGTGATCGTGCCATCCGGATCCTTCGACGTGCTCGCATCAAACGACGCCACGAGGTTCGTCGCTGAAGACGTGAACGCCGCGACGGGCAACACGTTCGCCGTGGAGGCACTCGTTGCGCTGTAAGCACTGAAGGAGCCGGTTACTGGCGCGTTGGTCGCGGATCCCGAGAGATAGACCAGCAGCGCGACCGCACCTCGCGACTGCAGTCCCGAGGTGTTGTCGCTCGTCGTGAGCTGCCATGTCGTCGGCTGCGTTGTGCCTCGCAACCAGATCATCGACCGCAACGTGGTGGGCGAAGTTCCAGTGACTTGTAGCTGCACTGAAACGACGGCGCCTGTCGTGTAAGTCACCGGCGCAGTGACAGCGGCTAATGAGACCTCGGTGCCCGACACGACTCGCTCGAGAGTCTCGACGATCGCGCCACCCGCCATGAAACGCAGCTTCACCCGGTAGTCGGTGTTGGAGCTCATCCGACGCCCGATCACCGATACGTAAGTGCCGCCGCCGGTTTGCGCCTTGTCGAGGCCGACGCCAACTTGGACCTGCGTGTCCGATGACGAAACCCCACCTAGGTACGCCGCGAAGCTCGAGGTCGCACTGGGCATCACCATGCGCCCGGTGCCGCCCGAAACCGCGAACGCCGACGCACTACCCGTCAGCGACCATGCACCACCGACATCGGCCGTCCCCCAGCCGTTGGTAACTGTGCGGCCAAATGCATCAGCCGCGTACTGCGTGGGTGCGCCCGCGGCGTTTGGTGTCCCTGATAGTGCGGGGGCGACGGCCATCGCCAGTGCGAGGACCGCCCCCGCTGCGATCGCTCGTCTCATGGCTGAGCCTTTCGACACCACCACGCTAGTCCGAAGTCGCGGTCCGCGCGGCCGGCGGGACTGTCTACTTCGTCACTTGGGGCGCACGACGACCGCGTACGACCCGACGCCAACCAGCCGGGCGCCTGCAACGTCTCCTGCAGCCAAAAGCAGCGACGTGATCGCGCCGGTATCGGCATCGAACTCGACGTCGTCAACGGTCCCGATGTCGTCACCGCCCGCGGTCAGCACCCGCTTGCCGACCAGCCGATGCTCCTTGCCTGACAGCGCGATGATGGCCGGCGCGGCGTCGACGATCTTGTCGGCTGACGTCACGGTGACCGCGTCGGACCCGAAGGCCACGATGTCGGTCCACAACAAGGTGTCGCCGCCGTCGGTCCTTTTCAACGACAGCGCCACGACTGCTCGACGTCGCGGGTCGACCACGAAGTCGTCGACCCTGCCCACGGTACCGGCAGTGGATGTGCTGACCACCTGACGGCCGGCAGCCTCGGAGAAGCGCATCAGCCCGCACCTTCCAGCTGAGCTCGGAATGCCGTCACAGCAGCGCCGAACCCGGCGAGGTCGTGGGAGACGAAGTCCTTCGCACTCGCCGGCACCATCAGATGTTCTGCGGACGCCGTGATCGTGCCGGGCAGTGGGATCAGCAGCTTGGTGCCCTTGGTACCCAGTGCCACGGATGCCTCGATCTCGTAGCCGACCACGTCGCACTGCCCGCCCAGCGTCTCACTGACGGCGATGATGACGTCGATCACGATGCCGAGATCGACACCCGAGTCGGTCAGTACCTGTGAGCCGAGAACGTCGCCGCCCCCGCGACCGGTAGCGGCCGCGTCGAAGACAACCGAGGTGGCCTCGAGCGCACTTTCGTCGCTGATCATCACGGCGTCGGCACCTAATGCGACCACGGCGTGCCAGGTCAGGCCGAGCTTCATCGGGCCGGCGAACATCCCTCGCCCGGCCAGCGTGAACCCGCCGACCGCACCGCCGTGGGCGGAGTAGACGATGTCCTTGACCTGCGCGATGTCGTCGCCACGCATCGTCACGACGGGCCGTTTGATGATCTCCGAGGCCCTCATCAACCTCATGTGCTACCGCCCGTTGGCCGATTGGCGCGCCTGCTGCTGCGGTCGACGATGACGCCGCCCCGACGCCGTCGCGCCTGCACTGCAAGCACGGCGCCCACGAGCAGCACGATGGCCGCGAGGGCAACTACGAGCCACGCCCACCACTGCATGACACTCGCCTCCTCGCGGCGGAGCCGCTGAGTGTAGTGCGGCGGAGCCGCTGATGTAACGGCCGAGGAGCCGCCCGGTTACGGTCTATTGGTCACAGCCACAGATGCCCGCGGCGCAAAGAGCCGCAGGCCACGCCCGGTGAATCCCCGATTCTGGGTGGTGGGAAACCCGATCGGCACTATCCACCCGTTTGCGTCAGACCTTCTTCCGCGCCACCAGTGCGTCAAACACGTCCCGCCGGGAGGCGCCGGTCCGCGACGCGACGGCAGCGATCGCTTCTTTGCGCGCCATCCCGGCGTCCACCGCATCGGACACCAGGTCCGCGAGAGAGGCCGCATCAAACGAACCGGCGACTAGCGGCGCGCCAGCCACGACGATCGTGATCTCGCCCCGAACCCCGTCGGCGGCCCAAGTAACCAACTGCGACAGCGGCCCGCGGCGCACCTCTTCGTAGGTCTTCGTCAGCTCGCGGCACACCGCGGCCGGACGCGACTCCCCGAATGCGGCTGACAACGCTCCCAAGCACTCGGCCAACCGGTGTGGCGCCTCGAAGAACACCATCGTGCGCGGCTCTGTCGCGAGCTCGCTCAAACGAGCAGCACGCGCACCACTGCGCCTCGGCAAGAATCCTTCGAAGCAGAAACGGTCGACCGGCAACCCCGACAACGCCAACGCGGTCGTCACCGCAGACGGCCCGGGCAGACACGTCACGGGTATGTCGGCCGTGAGCGCAGCCACCACCAACCGGTACCCCGGATCCGAAATCGACGGCATCCCGGCGTCCGTCACCAGAAGCACCTGCGACCCGGCCTCGAGATCCGCGACCAGCTCGCCGGTGCGGGTGGCTTCGTTGGCTTCGAAGTACGACACGATCCGCCCACCAAGATGGACCTCGAGGTCGGCCGCCAGCCGTCGCAGCCGGCGGGTGTCCTCCGCAGCAATGACGTCGGCAGTCTCGAGTGCCGATCGCAGCCGCGCACTCGCGTCGCCCAGGTTGCCCAGCGGAACGCCGGCAATCACGAGTCCGCCGAGTGGCGGTGAATCTGGCGACTGCATGACGCCATCAAACCAGGGTGGGCGGTGCGTGCGTGGGGTACGCACTCCACCATGACGGCGATTCAGCTCCGGCCGCCGATCGCGCTGGCGGCGGCGCGCAAAGCGGTCAGAGATCGCGCGCCGAGAGCGCTCGTCCTACTTGGTCCGCCGTTCGGAGCACTCGTCGCCGGCTGGATCCTGATCGCCAGCCGCGCACCAAAAGGGTGGACGAGCGTCTTCGATCCGGCGACGTTCAGCCACTGGGACGCCGACAAGTACCTGAGCATCGCCGAACACGGATATCGGGCCAGCGCGCAGTGTCGCACCACGCCGGCGTTTCCCAATTGCGGCAACGTCACCTGGTTTCCCGGGTACCCCGGCGTCATCCGGGTGCTCGCCTCGACCCACATCGGTTATCCGGCAGCTGCCCTCGTCATCGCCTGGATCTGCTGGTACCTGACGCTGCTCATGGTGTGGGTGCTCAGTGCAGACGGGGCTGACATGGCAACGCGAGGCCGGACGGCGAGGCGCGTCGCCTGTCTCGCACTCGCTGCCGTGTTTCCGGGCCAGGTCTACTTCGCCGCGCTGTTCCCAATCTCGTTGCTGACCTTCGCCCTGTTGTTATGCATCTGGCTCGCGACGAGAACGTCACTCGCCACGCGAGCAACCGCCGTCCGGACTGGTGTTCTTGGTGTTGTTGCCGGGCTCACTTATCCACTCGCGCTTGCGGCTGCACCTGCGCTGGTGGTCGGCGCGTTCGTTACGCGCAGTCGCCACGCTCGCATCACCATGTTCGCCGGTGCCGCCGCTGTCGTCGCAGGCTTCGGACTCGTGCTCGCGTACGCGCAACTACGCATCGGTTTGTGGAACGCGTACTTCATCACGGAGAATCACGAGTACGGCGTCAAGGCCCATAGCCCGCTCACCCTGCTAGACACGCGCTATCGCCAATTCATGCATCCGCCTTCGTCGTGGTTTCGCATCACCACGCAACAGGGCGCACTCGCAACATTGCTTGTGGCCCTCGCTTCAGCCGTCACTGTCCCGGCGCTCATTCGGGCCCGACGCGGAGCCGATCCCACCGACCTGACGCTGCTCGGCACGGCGTTGACCGCCTGGCTGATCCCCTACATCGCTGCTGGCGGGCTGAGCATCTATCGGTCGGAGGCGTGCCTCATCGTGCTCGTCCCGCTACTGCGACGGTTACCGCTGTGGGAGATCGCCGCTCTCGTGTGTGCCGCCGCGGTAATCGCGTACCACATGGCGCCGCTGTTCTTCTCCAACGCACTTATATAGCTGTGCGCAATAGTCCCAAGCGTCGGTAAATCTCTCGGCATCGTCACAATTTCGTTGCCAAGCCGAGACAATTGGGCGGAACCTGTGACCGTTCGCCATGAGTCCCATCACTATGACGGCCACCCAACTCAGACCGCCAATTGTGCCGACGCCTCTACCGGAGACGGAAAGACGGAACGCACGAGCGACGTTGGCCCCGCCATTCATCGCGCTGCTAGCAGGCTGGAGCCTCATCACAAGTCGCGCGCCTAAGGGCTGGACGAGCGTCTTTGATCCAGCCACGTTCAACCATTGGGACGCTGGCCAATACCTCAGCATCGCCAAACACGGCTACCGCGCTTCCACGCATTGCAACATCGCGCCAACCGTTCACCTGTGCGGCAACATCACGTGGCTTCCGGGCTACCCAGGCCTTATCCGGCTGTTCGCCTCCGCACACATCGGCTACCTCGCTGCCGCCCTCGCCGTCGCCTGGATCTGCTGGTACCTGACGCTGCTGATGGTGTGGGTACTCAGTACTGACAAAGAACCAAGGGGCGGGACGTCGAGGGGCGTTGCCTGTCTCGCACTCGCCGCCGTGTTCCCGGGCCAGGTCTACTTCGCTGCGCTATTCCCGATCTCGTTGGTGACCTTCGCCGTGTTGTTGTGCATCTGGTTGGCGACGCGCACGTCATTCGTGACGCGAGCAACCGCCGTCCGGGCAAGCGTCGCTGGTGTCGTGGCAGGGCTCGCATACCCCCTTGCGTTGGCCGCGGCACCGGCCCTATTCACAGGCGCACTTGTCGCGCGCGGTCGTCGCCGTCGCGCGATCATGGTCGCTGGCGCGGCGGCCGTCGGCGGCGGCTTCGGGCTCGTGCTCGCGTACGCAGAGTTGAGTGTCGGCAAGTGGAACGCCTATTTCATCTCCGAGCGCGA
>DASRZB010000528.1:0-8672 GCA_035653855.1 Acidothermaceae bacterium
GACGTCGTGCGGCGCGGCATTGCCGTCGTGCCGACCTTGGTGAACGTCGCGAACTTCGAGAAGTTCGCCAGCCAAGCGACGAAATATCCTTTGTACGCAGCGAGAATGCGCAGGCTGCAACGCAGTGCCGACTCGCGAATCGCAGCGGCGCATGAAGCCGGGGTGCCGATCTACGTCGGCACCGACGCCGGCGGGAATTTGCCGCACGGACTCGTCGTCGACGAGATGCTGGCGTTGCAAAGGGCGGGCTTGTCGAACGCCGACGTACTTGCTGCGGGGTCGTGGAAAGCACGGGAGTGGCTCGGTCTACCTGGGCTGACAGAAGGTGCCCCCGCCGACTTTGTCGTCTATGACGACGACCCCCGAGCGGACCTGGACGTGCTACGAAATCCCCGGCACATCGTCGTCCGCGGTCATGTCGTTCGTTGAGGTCTACCTCGCAGCGCTGAGTGCTGTCATGACGGGGCTGCCAGGTACCCCCAGGGCTGCGACGGTTTCTTGCGTGGCGGCGATGACGCGGACGGGCGCGTCCGCAAACATCGCCACGATCGCGTCGAGTTCGTCGTCGGTCCGGTCGGGCGCGTGGTGAAAGAGCATCAGCGACTTGGCGCCCGCCCTAGTGGCGAGCCCGATGGCGTACTCGATCGCTGAATGCCCGAGGTAGGTCACGCCGGGAAATTGCGCGGCCAGGAATTGCGCGTCGTGCAGCAGCACGTCGACGTCGCGCGCGAGCGCGAGTGCCGCCTCGTGATAGGCACCGAGCCCGTCCGGTCCGGCGCCTTCGCCCAGTGGGAAATGGTCACCGAGGTAGGCGAGCGAGCCGGCTTCGTCGGAGACGCGGAACCCGAACGTGCGGCCGCCCTTGTGCGGGATCTCACGGACGAGGACGTCGAAGCCTTCGAGCTGGCGCGGACCTTCAACGAGTGGGTCGAAGGTCCAGCCGATCCCTAGCTGCGTCGGTCCGATCGGGAAGTGCGGCGGCGACAGTCCGCGTGCGAGGGTGCCGACCGCATCGCCGTCGACCGCCGGCAGCAGGACGTTGACGCGGTGTCCCTCTCTCGCGCCGCCCTGGAAGAACGGCAAGCCGTGCACGTGATCCCAGTGCAGGTGGCTCAACACGATGGTGCCCTGAAAGGGCGCGCCATCGAGCAGGTTCGTAACCCGTCGCAACCCGGTGCCCGCGTCGATCACCAAGTTCGGACGCTCACCGTCGTGCGCGAGTGCCACCGAAGACGTGTGGCCGCCGTACCGGACGAAGTCGCGGCCGGGTGCCGGTGTCGAGCCGCGCACTCCGCACAGGAAGGCTTGCACGTTATTCCTGCACCTGGGCTTGCCCGGGGGTGCGAGCAAGCCGCACGCCGGCAAGCGTCTTCAACGACACGCTCGGCGGTGCCGCCTCGAGTGCGTTGAGGAATTCCCTGCCTTCGATGCGCAGCAACGTGCACGCCTGCTTGGTGGTGACGGTGGCACTGCGCGGTCGGTTGTGGAGCAGACCAAGTTCGCCGACATACGAGGGCGCGTCGACGTCGGGCAACTCCACCGTGGCGCCGTCGGGATTGGTTGCCTCGATGCCGAGCTTGCCAGTGACGAGGATCCACAGCGCGTCGGCCTCGTCCCCTTCGCGGATGATGACCGTGCCGGCCGGGACCTCTTGTTCCACCGCTGCCTTTGCCAATCTCTCGAGCACGGAGTTGCTTGCGCCGGTGAAGAGATCGAGGGCACCGAGCAACCGTACCCGCGGGGCGAGCCGCGCGACCGCGGCCGCCGACTCCCGATCGGCTTTCAACACCGCAGGCAGGCCGATCAACGCGAGAAGGGGGAAGGCGAATCCGATGACCAGCAGAGTTGTGTGCAGACCGTGGGACGTGAGCAACGCCGCGCCCACGAAGCTAGCCGCGACGATGAACCCGAGGACGATGGCATCGAACACCCCGAGGACCCGGCCGAGGACTTCGCGCGGCAGGTCGCGCTGCAATGCCGTGTAGGCCAGCACGTCGACGACGATCATCCCGGCGCCCGAGATCACCTGCAGGATGAAAGCCAAGACGGGCGCGTGCACAGTTGCCGTCACGGCGAAGGGCAGCGCCTGCAACAGGATGCTGCCAAGGATGACCGGGGCGAGGCGGCTGGAGCTGCCGAGCTTGTTGGCTAGACCGGCGGCGAGGACGCCGCCGAGAGCAGCCCCGGCAAGCAGGTAGCTGTACCCGTTGGCGCCGGTTCCTAGGTGTTCTGAGAGTGGCACGTAGATGACGGTGCTAGCGCCATAGACGGCCGAGTCAAGCCCGCAGAACAAGACGAGCACCAGCGCGACGCGCTCTCGACCCAGTGCCTTGATCCCGACCAGCCACTGCTTGAAGGCGTTCTCTCCGGGTGCGGCATCGCCGGTCGCTCGAACGTGCAACCGTGCGACGATACCTGCCGCGACAACGAAGCTCGCTGCGTTCACGATGACGCCGGTGACCGGCTCGCCAGTGAGCAGCAGCAGACCGCCCGCTGCGGGGCCGAGCACGACAGTCAAGCTCTCCAGTGTCGAGAAGAGCCCGTTCGCGGCGGCGAGATCTCGCTCACCGACGATCTCCGGGGTAAGGGCTCCAGAGGCGGGTCGGTAGGGCGACCCAGCCGCGGCAGAGATGACCCGCAGGCCGAGCAGCAGCAGCAACGGCGAATCGGTACCGACGACGACGGCAATGACGCACATGATCGCAGCGTTCGCGAGCGCCGAGACGATCATCACCCGGGTGCGCTCGTAGCGGTCGGCGAGCACGCCGGCGTAGCCGCCCACGAGCAGGCTCGTCAGCCAGCCGGCCGAGGCCATTGCCGCCAGCCACTGGGTGGAGTGCGTGCGATCCCAGACATAGACAGCCAGGACGACCGAGTACGCCCAACCTCCAAGCGCGTCAACAACGTAGGCGATGACCATGAATCGAAAGTCGCGCTGCCGCAATGCGTCGCGGTAGCGGCCACCGCCGGTGGAGCTGGCCACGCTGCTCTCCTCGCCGTCTTGCAGTCCCCGAGATGGCTACGCGCGCAGTTTGCGTCGGGGAAGCGTTGCATACCGGGGCCTCAAGTGGTGAGTCATCCTCGATGCGGTTTTCGGCGTGCGCGGGCGTACCCTTTGCGTGTCCCGATCACGGACCTGGCTGCGGCCGGTACCTGCGTCGCGGCGTAGTTCGAGGGAGGCACTCGTGCCTGGCGCCGGGTCGGAGACCGCCTGCACCCGATGCGGTGCGGCGAATCGTGTCGGCGCGAAATTCTGCAGTGAGTGTGGCCTCCCGGTGTCCCTGGCGTGCGCTGCGTGCGGCGCGCCGCTCGGGGGTGGTCGGTTCTGCAGTGAATGCGGGACGCCGATCCCTGGGCGCGAGAGCGGAGCTTCGGTACCTGCGCACGCGGTCCGGAGCGATCGCTTGCCATCCGAGCCGGTATCGGAGAGGCGGACGGCGTCACTGCTGTTCGCTGACATGGTCGGATTCACCCCGATCGCCGAGGCCCGCGATCCGGAGGCTGTTCGCGACCTGCTGTCGACGTATTTCGAGCGAGCTCGGGCGATCATCGAGCGTTACAACGGCACCGTGGAGAAGTTCATCGGCGACGCCGTCTTCGCCGTCTGGGGGGTGCCCGCGGCTCGCGAGGACGACGCCGAGCGAGCTGTGCGAGCCGGACTTGACCTGGTGGCGACCGCGCGGGTGCTCGGCGAGGAGTTCGGCCTTGAGGCGTTGCAGATGCGGGTCGGGGTGAGCACGGGGCAGGTCGCCGTCACCCTCGGAGCGATCGCGTCTGACGGGCAGGGTGTTGTGGCGGGTGACGCCGTCAACACGGCGGCTCGGATTCAGGCTGCGGCGGCGCCCGGTGAGGTCTGGGTTGACGACACGACGAGGTCGCTCACGACCGCGTCGCTGGCGTACGTCTCGACCGGAAGCCACGAACTGAAGGGCAAGTCGTTCCCCGTCGAGTTGTTCCATGCCGTGCGTACGACAGCAGCCGCGGGCGGTGCCCAACGGGTCGACGGGCTCGAAGCGCCGTTTGTCGGGCGCGACCGCGAACTGCGGCTGGTGAAGGAACTTTTCCACGCGACGGCAGAGGAGCGACGCGCCCGACTAGTGCTTGTCGCTGGCGAGCCGGGTATCGGAAAGACCCGACTGGCGTGGGAATTCGAGAAGTACGCGGACGCCATCACCCAGCGGACGCACTGGCTGCGGGGTCGCTGTCTGTCTTACGGCCAGGGAGTTGCGGGCCGCGTTGTCGCGGAGATGGTGCGCTCGCTGTTGCGGGTCACCGAAACCGACGACGCCTCGACGGTTGCCGCCGCGCTCGACGAACGGCTCGCCCGGCACGTGACAGACGACCAGGAGCGCGTCGTCCTTCGCCCGCGGCTGGCGAGCTTGCTGGGGTTGTCGGACGCCGTGTTTGAGCAGGCGGACCTTTTCGCCTGCTGGCGCGCGTTCTTCGAGTCGTTGTGCGCAACCGATGAGTCGGTCACCGTCATTGTTGAAGACCTGCAGTGGGCCGACGATGGCTTTCTCGACTTCCTGGATTACCTGCTGGACGCGAGTCGCGCGCCGATCATGGTGATCGGGCTGGCACGTCCGGAAGTAACGGCGCGGCGTGCGGGTATCGGAGCAGGTAGGCGCTCTACGACGGTCTTCCTCGAGCCGCTGCCGGACGCTGTGATGGAGCGGCTGCTCGACGGACTCGTCGCCGACCTGCCGATTGATCTTCGAAACGAGTTGGTAGCTCGCGCAGACGGCGTTCCGCTCTATGCGGTCGAGACGGTGCGGGCGTTGATCGACAGGGATGTCGTCGTCGCCTCGGGTGGCCGATACGTCGTTGATCCCGATGCCGCGGGGGCTCTTGATCTCTCGGCGTTGGGGCCACCGGCGAGCCTGCAGGCATTGCTCGCGGCGCGGCTGGACGCTTTGCCCGCTGCCGAGCGCCGCGTGGTACAGGACGCCAGCGTGCTCGGGTTGAGTTTCAGCAAGGCTGGCATCGGTGCGTTGGCCCCGCCAGACATCGATCTCGATGTTGCGCTGGAGAGCTTGCGTCGCAAGGAAATCCTCATCGTGGACGACGATCCGCGTTCGCCCGAGCGGGGGCAATACCGATTCGTCCAGGCACTCCTTCGTGCCAGCGCATACGACACCTTGTCGCGCCGCGACCGGCATTCGCGACACCTTGCTGCCGCTCATCATTTGGCTTCGCTTCCCGATGCGGACACGATCGCGGGAGTACTCGCCGCGCACTACCTCGACGCGCTCGGTGCCATGCCCGAGGCCCCAGACGCCGATGCGTTGCGTAGTCGAGCCGCAGAACTCCTCGAGCAGGCAGCGGTTCACGCAGCAGGAGTTGGGGCGCCGACTGACGCGATCGCTTACTACGCGCAGTTGCTCGAGCTGCCACTGTCGGATGAGACCGTCGTGCGTCTCACGCTCGCAGCCACGACGCTCGCCATCGACAGCGCGGCGCAGCTCGATCAGAGTCAACGGTGGCTGTCGTCAGCCTTGCTGGCGGCCCAGCGAGTCGCCGACGAGGATGCCGTGCTCGGGCTGACGATGAACCGGGCGCGCGTGTTGCAGGTCCGGGGACTTGTGGCCGAGGGCGTCGTGCTCGCTCAGGAGGTATTCGCGGCTTCCCTTGGTCGCCCGGAGCGCATCGCACTGCTCGCGATCGCAGCGCGTGGGATCGCGATCAGTGCAGCCCAAAGCACCGGAGAAATCGCGCTAGCGGAACACACCGTGCTGCAGGCCTTGCCTGAGATCGAGCGCTACGGCGACCAGAACCAGTTCGACGCGTTCATGGAGGGCGTCGCCGCGTGGGCCGGTGTGGCGGGTTACCGACGCTTTTCGATGCTGATCCACCGCGGTGCGGCCGGCAACGCTGACGGCCGCAGCCCGCGCAGCGTCCTTCGGATGATCAACGAAGCTGCGCTGCTCGGGCCAGAGGACGTTGTGGCGACGATTCGAATTGCGAGCACGGCGTTGCAGGGCAGCGACGATCTCGGATTGATCGGCTCGCGTGTCGCCGCACGCGCACATCTTCTGATCGCGTACCTCGAGGCCGGACGTTGGGACGAAGCGGGGGAGATTCTGCATCGCCACACGGCCGATGGACGCACCGACCGGCTCGACTGGGAGACCTACCTAAGCACCGGCTCGGCGCTCTACGCATATGGGCGCGGTGACCCCAACTTGATCGGTCCGCCCGTCGATGAGGCCCGCGACTCCATCGATCCCGTAGTGGCGGGTTGGCTGCTCATGCGCGATGCCATCGAGGCATATTTCGCAGGAGATCGCTCGCGTGCCGCTGAATTAGCTGTTGGCGCCGTGGAGCGAATGTCGGCGTTGGGGAACACGGGTGAAGACTTGGCGCTCGCTCACGGCCTAGCAGTCGATCTGTTGCTCGAGGCCCGTGATGCCAAGCGACTGGCCCAGCTCACGGCGTCGCTTGAACAGGTTCCCCTGGGCCAGCGCTACCGATTGCTGCACGGGAATCTGCTGCGCGCTCGTGCCCACTTGTCGCTCAATCCGGTTCCGGGATTGCGTGCTGCGGCCGAGGTCTTCAGCGCAATGGGCGCGGCGTATCCGGCTGCCCGGGTACGCGTCGAGCTTGCGACGCGGCTCGCGGACGATGGCGATATGCGCGGCGCGGCTGACGCGCTCGCCGGCGCGCGGCCGTTGTTGGAACAGATCGGTGCGACGCCGCTGTTGGTGGTGGCGGATCGGATCGCCGCGACAATCGCTCTCGTCGTCCCGGTCTCGCCGTAGAGCGCGCTCTAGCCGGTGCAGTCCCCCGCCAGACTCAGTTCCTTCAGCGAGCCGTCGCTGGACGCGAACGCGTGTCCCCGCACTGAGGCCACCGGACCCTGGACGGCATCCCATTGCTCGAGCAAAGCGCCGCTTTGCGGGTCGATGCATGCCAGGCCCTCACTGCCGCCGGACCGTACCCACACCACAGACGCACCGGGCCAAACAATCGCACCCGGGCCGAGTTCGAGCGCGGCTACTCCGGTCGTCGGAAGCGTCTGCAGCGACGCGCCGTCGAGGTGGAACAAGCGGGGAGTGGAACCTGAGCCGTAGCCGCCGACCCAGATCTGATCGCCGACAATCGCGATCGACTCCTTGCCGATCGGGAGCGCGCTCCCGACGCCGATCACCGCGTGGCTGAATGCATCGATCTCGTGGACGACGATGCTGCCGAGGGAGTTCGCGCCGCCCATCGGTGCACTGACTTGAGCCCCGTACAGCACTCGGTGTCGCACGGCGTCGGTGGCGACCGAAAACACCATTCCGCTTATCACTCGTGTAGCCACATCACCGTTCGCCGCTGTCGTCACAACGTAGAGGCCATCGTTCGTCGCGAGCCACAGTTGACCGTCCAGCGCGGCCGCATCAAAGGTGTAGGTCGGAATCGTTACCGCACCGTCAATGGCGAAGTTTGAGGTGGCGTATGCGTGGATGCTTGTCGAATCGCTGCCCGTCGATTGACCCGAGTCGTCAACGAACGCCTGCGTGGTCGACCAGGTCCATACCCGACCCGCCGCCTTGTCGACGGCTATGTCGTCAACTGCGTCAGGCGTCGCCACCCGTTTGGCGACCGAAAGATTGGTCGTCGAAACCTGCACGAGTTCATTGGGTTGCTGGCGTGCAACGAAGACGCTCGATGACGTGACCGCCATCGCGCTCGTGCTGCCCTTGCCGAGATCGACCGCGGTCGCCTGGCCCGTTTGAGGCGACGGCGTGATCGACGGCGCCGCGACCTGGTCAGCGCGGCGATGTCCTGAGTTGACACCGATCGACGTCGCAACGCCGGCGATGACGACGACGGCGGTGAACGCGCTGGCGACCTGGACGACTCGGCGCCGCCGTTGATGCGCCCGCTCGCGCACGGTGTCGTACATGCCAGGACCCACCTCGAGCCGATGGCGTGGATCAGCCAACGTCTCTCGCAGCAACTGCTCGACGTCCGTCATGTTGACGCGTCCTCCTTCTGCACGATCCGCCTTAGATGTAGAAGCCCTTTGGCGGCCTGGCTCTTGACCGTGCCTCGACTGCAGCCGAGCACCTCGGCGATGTCGGACTCGGAAAGGTCCTCGTAGTAACGCAGCACCAACACCGCGCGCTGCCGTGGCGGCAATCCGGCGAGCGCGTGCCACATCGCGTCGCGGTCGTCGAGTTCGTGCTCACGACGGCGCGAGTCGACGTCCTCGGGGACGTGCTCGCGCGGTTGTTCTCGCCACGGGCGGCGCCGCATTGCGTTCAGGTGCGTGTTGACGATGGCCCGGCGCACGTATCCCTCTGGGTTCTCCTTGCGGCGCACCCGCGCCCAGCCTGCTGCCGTCTTGGCCAGCGCCGTCTGGACGATGTCCTCGGCCGCGTGGCGATCGCCCGTTAGCAGGTGGGCGAACCAGAGCAAGGAGGGCGACCGCGCGGCGACAAAGGACCTGAAGTCGTCCTCGTCGGCGCGATTCACCGGCTCGCTCCTGTCGCCACTGCGGTCATGCACCTAAGGACACGGTCTCGCGTGCGTCGGTTGCCCACCAGTCCCGTCGAGCGATGTCGGCAGGGACGCAGGAAGCTCGCCGATGTGCGTCCCTGCCGGTCGGTCTGGCAGAATGGCGGGTCGAACACCGAACGGCGCGGGCCCTCTACCCTTCGCCGATCGTGTCCCGAGACGTCGCG
>DASRZB010000529.1:0-6436 GCA_035653855.1 Acidothermaceae bacterium
CTGTCAGATGCACACCAAGGCCGTCTTGCAGTTGCGCGCGAAGCTGGCTGAGCAGACCGCCTAACCAGGCGCCTGACCGGCCGCTATCCGGAGTTCGGCGGGCCGTTAGGCCAGATTGGCAACAGTCGCGGCCGGGCAGGCGCGAGCAACGTGAGGGGATCGACATAGCCGGCGGCCGAGATCGCGCCCCAATGCAGGCACGACCCTGGCGGTCCGCAGTTGTCGGCGATCGCCGACACCCAGCCGATCAGCTGGCCCGCGCCCACGAATTGCCCCCGGGCGACCGCCGCATCGACCGGTTCGTAGGTCGTGCGCAGACGCGTGTGCTGGATGGACACCACACCCCGACCGGCGAGCAAGCCCGCGTACGCGACCTCGCCGGCGGCGACGGCGTAGACGGGTTGGCCGCGGCGCGCCGCCAGGTCGACGCCACGATTGCCAGGCCCCCACAGGGTCATGGGCCGCGCAAACGAGTGCAGCACGACGAATGGCTGCACCGGGGGCTGGAACGCGGAGGTCGGTGATCCACCGACGCCCGACGAAGCAATGACGGTGACCAGAAGGGCGCCAGCCTGCCGCCATCGGACCAGCCGGGCCAGGCGCTCGAGCACGGTCGCAGCGAGAAATCTCATGGCAACAGCGTGGCTAGCCGCCACCGGCGTCCGATGGGGATTCGGCCGAGATGTGGACGCCCACGTGCATGCTTACGGGGTGTGGACAGCGCCGATTCGTCACGCTCCGCCGCGCTCCCGTAGACTTCTGCCTGGAGTCGGGTTCGCCCGGCTTACATCGCACGCCCTACCGTCGGCGCGATTCTTCGCCGGCTGCCTCTCGGTGCCTTCGACCGTCCGTTTGGACGGCGAGGTGTCACGGCGATCAGGGTGTCAGGCGCGGTCGCCAACCGGCGTCCGCGAAGAACCGAGGATCGGCGCCCGGCGACATCGCGCAACAGTGCGATGTGGGGTGCCAGAAGGAGTGCGCGGCCATGGCCGTCGTCACCATGAAAGAGCTGCTTGCGAGCGGCGTCCATTTCGGGCACCAGACCCGGCGCTGGAACCCAAAGATGAAGCGATTCATCTTCACCGAGCGCAACGGCATCTACATCATCGACCTTCAGCAGTCGCTGACCTACATCGACCGCGCGTACGAGTTCGTCAAAGACACCGTGGCGCACGGCGGCTCGGTGTTGTTCATCGGCACCAAGAAGCAGGCGCAGGAAGCCGTGGCCGAACAGGCCACCCGCGTGGGCATGCCGTACGTCAACCAGCGCTGGCTCGGCGGCATGCTGACCAACTTCCAGACCGTCTTCAAGCGTCTCCAGCGGTTGAAGGAACTTGAGATCCTCGAGCAGGGCGGCGCCAGCTATGGGCAGCGCACCAAGAAGGAAGCGCTCGTCTTGCAGCGCGAGAAGGACAAGCTGCTCAAGACTCTCGGTGGCATCCGGGAAATGTCGCGTGTTCCGAGCGCGGTCTGGATCGTCGACACCAAGAAGGAGCACATCGCCGTCGGCGAGGCCCGCAAGCTCGGCATCCCGGTCGTCGCGATTCTCGACACCAACTGCGACCCCGACGAGGTCGACTACAAGATCCCCGGCAACGACGACGCCATCCGCTCGGTTGCGTTGCTCACCCGGGTGGTCGCCGACGCAGTCGCCGAAGGCCTGATGGCCCGCGTGGCCGCACGGGTCGGCGATGCGAAGCCCGACGTTGATGCTGGCAGCGAGCTTGGTGGTGGCGAACCGCTCGCCGACTGGGAGCGCGAGCTGCTGGTCCGGAATACCGCAGCCGCCGACGCTGCTGCAGAAGCGGCCGCCGCGACAGGGGCTCCTGCGGCCACCGAGGCGGCGTCCGCGCCGGCAGCTGAAGCGCCGGCAGCAGCGGTGCCCGAAGCAGCAACTGAGGCTGTTACCGCTGTCGCTGATGAAGCTGCGGCACCTGCGGCCGACGCCTGAGACTGAACCACCACTAGCGATACACCGACCTGAAGGACGTTAAAGCGATCATGGCGAACTACACCACGGCCGACGTGAAGCGGCTTCGTGAGCTCACCGCCGCGGGCATGATGGACTGCAAGAAGGCTCTCGACGAGACCGACGGCGACTTCGACAAGGCCGTGGAACTGCTGCGCATCAAGGGTGCGAAGGACGTCGGCAAGCGGGCCGAGCGCACGACCCAGAACGGCCTCATCGCCGCGCAGGCGAGCGGCAACTCGGGCGTGCTCATCGAGCTCAAGTGCGAGACAGACTTCGTCGCGAAGGGTGACCGGTTCCAGCAACTCGGCGCGGCGCTGGTGAAGGCGTTCGTCGACTCTGACGCCACCGATCCGGCCGGCCTGCTCGACGTGGTGGTCGACGGCCGCAAAGTCAGCGAGCTGATCGACGAGAACAGTGCAGCGCTAGGCGAGAAGATCGAGCTCGGCCGGGTGGCGAAGTTCACTGGCGGCGGTCACGTCGTGAGTTACCTGCACAAGACGAGTCCCGACCTGCCGCCACAACTCGGCGTCCTGATTGAGCTCAATAGCGAGCACCCAGAGGTTGGCAAGGACGTCGCTCAGCACATCGCGGCCTTCTCGCCGACCTACCTGCACCGTGACGAGATCCCGGCGGACGTCGTCGAGAACGAGCGCCGTATCGCCGAGGCGACGGCCCGCGAGGAGGGCAAGCCCGAGGCTGCGCTGCCCAAGATCGTCGAGGGCCGGGTGAGCGGCTTCTATAAGGACGCCGTGCTGATCGAGCAGGCATTTGCCAAGGACAGCAAGAAGTCGGTCAAGCAGGTGCTCGACGAGGCGGGCGTGCAGGCGGTCCGCTTCGTGAGGTTTCGCGTCGGGCAATCCTGAGGCAGACTGCCCAGCAGTACGCAGGACGGACGTCGACCGAGCGCGGGCCATCGATGGCGGCCAACTCCTCCATTGGTGCCGGCTAACTGCAGATGAGGGGCTCTGAGTTGACCAATCCTGACGAGGTCGAGTTCGGCGGAGTGGTGGCGCGCGGCGACGGCATCGCGCCATATCAGGGTTATCAACGGGTCGTGCTCAAGTTGTCCGGAGAAGCGTTTGCTGGCGACGGCACGTTGGGCGTCGATCCCGACGTCGTCCAATCGATTGCACAGCAGATCGGCGTCGTTGTCGCCGAAGGCGTTCAGGTTGCGGTCGTCATCGGCGGCGGCAACTTCTTCCGTGGCGCCGAGCTGTCGGTACGGGGTATGGACCGCGCTCGCTCTGACTACATGGGCATGCTCGGCACCGTGATGAACTGCCTCGCCCTGCAGGACTTCCTCGAAAAGCAGCACGTCGAGACCCGCGTGCAGACTGCGATCACGATGGGGCAGGTCGCCGAACCCTACATCCCGCGCCGGGCGATCCGGCACTTGCAAAAGGGCCGCGTCGTCATCTTCGGCGCGGGCCTTGGCGCGCCATTCTTCTCCACTGACACGACGGCGGCGCAACGTGCGCTGGAGATCGGCGCGCAAGTAGTGCTGATGGCCAAGAGCGTCGACGGGGTCTATGACAGCGACCCCAAGACCAACCCGGACGCCGTCCGGTTCGACACATTGGACTACGACGAGGTCTTGGCTCGCGATCTGAAGTTCGCTGACGCGACGGCGATCAGCCTGTGTCGCGACAATGCAATGCCGATCCTGGTGTTCAACCTGCTCGAGGACGGCAACATCCGCCGGGCCGTGCATGGTGAGAAGATCGGGACCATGGTGACAGCCGGCGCCCGCTGATCGGCGTCCGCCAGTGTCTTTGAACAGACGGTGCCTTTGAGCAAGGAGCTCCTGTGATTGACGACACCCTCTTCGAAGCCGAAGAGAAGATGGACAAGGCCGTAAGCGTCGCGAAGGACAGCTTCGCGGCGATCCGGACCGGCCGCGCCCACCCGGGGATGTTCGCGCGTGTCGTCGTCGAGTACTACGGGACGATCACGCCGTTGAACCAGCTCGCCGGCTTCACGGTCGCGGACGCTCGCATGATCGTCATCAGCCCCTACGACAAGGGTGCACTGCGCGCGATCGAGAAGGCGATTCGAGACTCCGACCTCGGCGTGAACCCAACGGATGACGGCAACGTGATCCGCGTCAGCGTCCCGCAGCTGACGGAGGAACGCCGTCGCGACTACATCAAACTTGCGCGCACCGAGGCAGAGGACGCGAGGGTCTCCATCCGCAACATCCGCCGCCACGCGAAGGAAGCCCTCGACAAGCTTGAGAAGGGCGGCGAGGCCGGTGAGGACGACGTCCATCGAGCGGAAAAGGAACTCGAGGACCTGACGCATCGCTACGTCGCCCAGATCGACGAGGTGCTGCGGCACAAGGAAGTCGAACTCCTCGAGGTCTGATGTGAACCCCGAGCTGGTCGACGACCCGCCCGCTGCCGCGGGTCCGAAGGCTGGCCGCAATCTGCGCGCGGCGATTACGATCGGCATCCTGCTCGGTGGGGCGCTAGCTGCGTCGTTGTTCATCGTGAAGTGGGTGTTCGTCGCCTTCACGATCGTCATCATGATGGCCGCTGTTTTCGAACTGAGCAGGGCGTTGCGTGGCCGTGCAGCGGCAGTGCCGGCAATCCCGCTCGCGGTCGGCGCAGCTGCGGTGCTGGTGGCGACCTACAAGGGCGGCACCGAAAAGCTCGTCGTCGCCAGCCTGTTGCTCGTGGTCGCGGCGGTTGCCTGGGGTGCGGTGATCGACGGCATCGACAAGCTGGCTGGCATCGCGGCCAGCGTGTTCGTGGCGTGCTACGTCGCCTTGCTTGGTGGGTTCGCCGTGTTGATGGTGGTGCCGGGCGACGGTCCGCGTCGAGTCGCCGCGTTTGTCGCGACCGTCGTGTGCAGTGACACCGGCGGGTACGCGGTTGGAGTGTTCCTCGGCAAGCATCCGATGGCGCCGAGCGTGAGCCCGAAGAAGTCGTGGGAAGGATTCGGCGGATCCGCGGTCGCGTGCGCGCTATGTGGCGGCTTGCTGTTCCCGCTGACGCTGCATGCGACCTGGTGGCAAGGCGTGGTGTTTGGCCTCGCCATCGTCGTGACCGCGACCATCGGCGATCTCAGCGAGTCGCTGATCAAACGCGATCTCGGCATCAAGGACATGGGCAACGTGCTGCCTGGCCACGGCGGCGTGATGGACCGGTTCGACTCCTTGCTGCTAGCGGCACCAGTTGCCTGGGCACTGCTCACAGTCTTCGTGCCCTGGCCGCAGTGACTTAGCTCGCGACTACCGGGCCGATGTAGGTACCGGGGTGGGTCGCGCCGGTCTGGCAGTCGTCGACGCTGCCGCCTGGCCACGGAATCTGCACCGAGGTCGTGTCGTCCGGCGGCGTCACCGTGAGTGTCGAAGGTATCCATGGACCACCCGCATCACACGTTGGATCCGGACCACTCAGAAACGTCAGGACGGCGTGTGCTTGGCCTCCGGGAACCAGGTTGACGCGAACAGGCTTCGCGGGCGTGCGGACCAAGTCGACTGGAAGGGCACCCGCAGCGCCGAATTCGGTACCGGGAAAACCGAGCAACGAGCACGGTTGTGCCGACACGTTCGTGAAGACGATCGGTACCTGAGATTGCGTGTTGACGGTCTGCCCAATGCTTCCGAGCGCGACGTCCAACGCTGTCGTCGCACAACGCGGCGCAGTGGTTGACGCCGTCGGTGAGCTGGGACCGATGAGGGGGGTCGCGACCGGCGGCGGGGTGGCGGCTAGGCGCGCACCGATGCTGCTGAGCTGCGATTTCACAGCCGTCCATGGAATTGCGAGATCGACCGTGCCGCACGCCTCCGCAGCGACCTGCCCCTGCGAGAGGCCAATCAGCAACCCTGATCGCCCGATGGCAGTGCCCACATAGTTGTCGGCCGTCGGTGCGACACCGCCCGCTAGCTCGGCTTGTTGTTCATCGACGTTGCAGCCAATCGCATCAAGCTTCGCTGTCGCAGCCGTCGTCGTTTGTGCTGCGAGCGACTTCAGTGAGGAGCCAGCAAACAACTGGGACGGCGTGATGAGAGAGGCAGTCGTCGAGTCAACGATCACCGCTGTGAGTTGCGTCGTCGGATGCGCTCCACCGGGGAAGAACGTCGAGATCGTCCAGGTGCCCGACACGACGACAGAATCAGCACGGCTAGTCGTGAAGTTGGCCTGGAAATCCCCGCTTTGGCAAGCAGGTCCGGTGCAACCAGGTTCCGCTGCCACGTTCCTCACGTAATCGGCGAGCGCGGCCGTCGCAGGGTGCTGCAATGCCGCCGACACGGCCGCATCGGTGGGCAGCCCGGCGATGGACACTTGATCAACATCGATTGCGTGCACGTCGCCCGTGCCAGTTCGATGTGAGCGGGTGAGCTCGACGACGACGCGTGCCGGCGCGACGGTCGATGTAGCGCTTGAGGCAGCGGGCGGGGGAGCACTCGACAGACGCGGTGCCGCGGGCACAGTCGAAGCTAATGCCGCAGCACTCGAC
>DASRZB010000530.1:0-3526 GCA_035653855.1 Acidothermaceae bacterium
ACGATCTCGAGGGCGGCTGCGATTGCGTCAGCGTCGAGCGGGTCGACGAGCACGCCGCCGTCGCCGACGAACTCGGCCATCGCCGTGCCTCGCGAGGTGACGACCGGAACCCCGTGCGCCATCGCCTCGAGCACCGGCAACCCGAACCCCTCACGCAAGCTGGGGTAGCAAAACGCTCGGGCACCTGCGTAGGCGGCGTGCAGCTGATCGGTTGGCAGGAAGCCGAGCAGTCGCACGCCTCGCACGAGTTGCGCCTGAACCGGCGCGGGACCCCAGCCCGTCGGGCCGACCAGCACGAGCCCGAGCTCGGGATCGGAACGTCGCAGTGTGGCGAACGCCTCGAGCAGCGTCGGCACGTTCTTGCGCGGTTCGAGGGTGCCGCACCACAACACGTAGCGTTCGGGCAATTGGTAGGCGCCGACGAAAGCCGCCACCTCGTCTGCACTGACGGCTGGAACCGCGACGCCGTGCGGCACTAGCCGCAACCTTGACCGGTCGAACCCCGCCTCGACGCAGTCGTCGAGGGTCGACTGCGACGGGACGAGCACGACATCAGCGTTCCGACGCGCCAACGCCAGACCACGCCGAAAGAAGCGCTGGCCATGCTTGGTGAAGTGGCTGGGCTCGTGCAAGAACGCGAGATCGTGGACGGTCACGACAAGTGGCGCATTCTTCGGTGGGATCGCGAATGTTGTTGCATGAATGACATCGACCGGCCCGGTCGCACGCTGCACTGGCGGCCAGCGCAACAGGTGCCACGACTCGTAGAGCGCGATCCGCGGGAGCGGCAGTTGGTGCATGCGCACGGTCGGTGTCCAGGGCGGCGGCGGCAGGGTGTCGTGTCGCGCGGCGACCCCGAGAACCTCGACGTCGCCGCGTTTCCTCAACGCCTGCACCGTTTCCAGCGCCGACGACGCGGTGCCACCAGGCACCTCGTGCCACAGTTGCTCGAGGGTAACTGCGACGCGCAGTCGGTTCACCGGTCGACGCGGATGGCTCGCCCGGCGAGTTGATCGGCGAGCATTGCCACGTCGGCGTCGACCATCAGGCGCGCGAGTTCGGGTGTGTGGGTCTTCGCTTCCCAGTCGAGTACGGCCTTGGCCTTTGACGCGTCGCCACAGAGGCTGTCGACCTCGGCGGGCCGCAGGTAGGCGGGGTCGGTCTCGACGTAGGTGTGCCAGTCGAGTCCTACGCGCTCGAACGCGAATTCCACGAACTGCTCGATCGAATACGAAACGCCGGTGGCGATCACGAAGTCGTCGGGTTCGTCGGTCTGGAGCATGCGCCACATTGCCTCGACGTACTCGGGGGCGTAGCCCCAGTCGCGCAACGCAGACAGGTTGCCGAGGTAGAGCTTCTCCTGCAAGCCGGCCTGGATGCGTGCCACTGCACGGGTGATCTTGCGAGTAACGAATGTCTCGCCGCGACGCTCGCTCTCATGGTTGAAGAGGATGCCGTTCACCGCGAACATGCCATACGACTCGCGGTAGTTCACGGTCACCCAGTAGCCATAGACTTTCGCGGCGCCATAAGGCGAGCGCGGGTGGAACGGCGTCTGTTCGTTCTGCGGTGGCGGAGTTGAACCGAACATCTCCGAACTCGACGCCTGGTAGAAGCGAGTCGAGATCCCCGACGCACGAATGGCCTCAAGCAATCGGATCGTCGCGACACCCGTGACGTCGCCGGTGTAATCGGGCATCTCGAAGCTGACCTTCACGTGGCTCTGCGCGCCGAGGTGGTAGACCTCGTCGGGCTGCACGGCACGCATCAGATTCACCAGGCCGACGCCGTCGTGCAGGTCGCCGTAGTGCAGGCGCAACCGAACGTCGCTGTCGTGCGGGTCTTGATAGATATGGTCGAGTCGCTCGGTGTTGAAGGTCGAAGCCCGACGGATCAAGCCGTGAACCTCGTAGCCCTTGGAGAGCAAGAGTTCGGCGAGATACGAACCGTCCTGGCCGGTGATTCCGGTCACCAGTGCGATCTTGCGAGAACTAGGAACGGTCGCCTCCGGCTCGCTTGGAGAACAGCAGGCCAAGGCTAGCATTGGGCCACATGGGAGACCTGGATAAGGGCGCGCCGACCTACATCGCCGGGCACCGCGGTCTCGTCGGCTCCGCAGTGTGGCGACACTTCGCGGCGTCCGGCTTCGAAGACCTGATAGGCCGGACGTCGGGTGAGCTCGATCTGCGCGACCGTTTTGCGACTTCTGAGTTCTTCAATGCGAGACGACCGCGCACGGTAGTCGTCGCCGCGGCGAAGGTCGGCGGCATCATGGCCAACTCGACCTACCCGGCGGATTTTCTTTCCGACAATCTGCGCATCCAGCTGAACGTCATGGACGCTGCCCTTGCGGTTGGTGTCGAGCGACTGCTGTTCCTCGGCAGCAGCTGCATCTATCCGAAGTTCGCGCCGCAACCGATCAGCGAGGACTCGCTGCTGACTGGCCCGCTCGAGCCGACCAACGACGCGTACGCGATCGCAAAGATTGCCGGCGTCATGCAGGTGCAGGCCGCCCGCCGCCAGTACGGCGTGACCTGGATTTCCGCGATGCCGACGAACCTTTACGGGCCGGGCGACAATTTCGATCTGCAGAAGTCGCACGTGTTGCCGGCATTGATCCGGCGCTTTCACGAAGCAAAGGTCGAAGGCGCGCCCAGCGTCACGATGTGGGGCACCGGCACGCCGCGGCGCGAGTTCCTGCACGTCGATGATCTGGCGCGTGCGTGCGAGTTGCTGCTGGAGCGCTACGACGACCCGGCACCGATCAACGTGGGCGTCGGCGAGGATCTGACCATCGCCGAGCTGGCCGAACTCGTGGCCGGCATCGTCGGTTACGAAGGCGAGCGGCTCTTCGACCCGACGAAGCCCGACGGCACCCCGCGCAAGCTACTCGACGTCCACCGCATCAACGACCTCGGATTTACGGCACAGATTCCGCTGGAACAAGGGATTCGTTCGACGTATGAGTGGTATCTCGATCAGCGACCGACGTAGCCGCAAGGGCAGCCAATGCACTAAGGGTCGCGAACGCGAGCATCGCGATCGTGACGATGCCGGGCCACGGTGAGTTGGTGCCGACCGCATGTGCGAGCCGGGTGATGTTGCCGGTGAGCTGTGATCCCTTACTCAGCCACAGTTTCGACAGCACGACGCAGCCCGCGGTGACCTCAATAGCGATCGCCAGCACGCACGTGACGACCGGTGTGAAGCGCTCGACCGCCGACGGCAGCAGGCCGATCACCAAGTCGACGCCCACCGCCGCGATAGCCACCAGCCCGACGAACCCCGGGTAGAGATAGCGACCCTGGATGCCGATGAGTTGCCCGGTGCGGTGGTAGTCGGACCAGCCGTGGAACAGCAGGGGCACCACGACCAGCACTGTTGGCAGCAGCAAGATGAGCAGCTCGACAGCGGGCACCCGTGGCGGTCGCCCAACATGGCGTCCCGCGTCTTCGACACCTGGCCGTCGTCCGGCAAAGGTTGCGACGAAACCCAGCACCAGCAAAGCGGCGGCGAGCGCGCTGGC
>DASRZB010000531.1:0-15845 GCA_035653855.1 Acidothermaceae bacterium
GTTGGCGTCGTCCATTTCCTTCAATTGCTCGTAAGGAACGTTCGCCTCGGCGAGCAACACGTTCATGTGTCCCGGCATGCGACCAGCTACCGGGTGGATTGCGTAGAACACCTCTACGCCACGTGATTCTAGTAGATCGACGAGCTCTCTGATGGTGTGTTGGGCTTGTGCGACCGCGAGGCCGTAGCCCGGAACAATCGCGACTTTTCGCGCGTAAGCAAGGAGAATCGCGATGTCGTCAGCGCCCGCGGACTTCACTGCGCGGTCACTCGACACGACTTCATCGGTCGAGCCGGCTGTCGACGATCCCGAGAACGCGCCGAACAGCACGCCGGTGATCGAGCGACCCATCGCGCGCGCCATCAGCAGGGTGAGCATCGTTCCGGATGCACCGACCAGCGTGCCGGCCACGATGAGCAGCGTGTTGTCGAGCACGTAACCCGACGCGGCGACGGTCAAGCCCGTGAATGCATTCAGTAGTGAGATGACAACGGGCACGTCGGCGCCCCCGACGGGCAGTACGAACAGCACGCCGAGGCCAAGTGCAAGCACGGTGCAAATGACCAGGAATGTCACGCTGCCCGTCTTGCCGCTGGCGGTGGCAACCGCGGCGATTCCGCAGCCGACCGCGCCGAGCCCGACCAGCGGAGTGACGAAGCGCGCGCCCGGCACCAGAATCGGCCGGCCGGTCATCAGCTCTTGCAGCTTGCCGAACGTGATCAGCGATCCAGTGAAGCTGACGCTGCCAACGATCGCGGTGAACGCAACCGCGATTGCCGCTGCGGTCGAGTCGACCCGGTGCAGTCGCAGGAACTCGTCAAGAGCGACCAGCATCGCGGCGCCGCCACCGACGCCGTTGAACATCGCGACCATCTGCGGGATCGCGGTCATCTTCACCATGCGGGCGGCTGGCACGGCGATGGCCGCGCCGGCCACGATCGCGATGATGATCGGCACCCGATGGCCGAGGTGTCGCTGCGAGACCGTGACCACCACGGCAACGGTCGCGCCGAGGGCGCCGATCAGGTTGCCGTTACGCGCGTGCTTCGGGGACGACAGCCCTTTCAGCGCCAGGATGAAGCACAGGGCCGTGAAGAGGTAGGCGACCTGGGTGGCGGTGCTCACGAAGCCGGCCGATCCGTGGCGGCGGCGGTGCCGCCGGTCGCGGCGCCAGCCTTGCTCGCGGCTTTCGCGGCCTTGCCGCGACCCTTGAACATCTCCAGCATCCGGTCGGTCACCACGAACCCACCTACCATGTTCGCCGTGGCGAGCACCACAGCGACGAGGCCGAGGGTCAACTGAACCCCGCCCGACGACGTCCCGGTAATGAGAATGGCACCGACCAGGATGATTCCGTGGATCGCGTTCGCCCCCGACATGAGAGGCGTGTGCAGTACTGCCGAGACCTTCGAAATGACTTCGAAGCCAACGAAAATCGACAGCATGAAGATGGTCAGCAACCCGACGTTGTTCACCCGCGCACCCTTTTCATCAGCGCACCGCCCCGTCGTGCACAACCAACGCACCGGCGACGATCTCGTCGTCGAGGTCGAGCGTGACCGTGCCGTCTTTAGTCATCAGCAACAGCAGGTTCGCCAAGTTGCGCGCGTAGAGCCGACTTGCGTCAAAAGCCATGCCGCTGGCCATGTTGCGACCACCCCACACGAGCACTCCGTTATGCATGACTTCCTCACCAGGGCGCGACAGTTCGACGTTGCCCCCGGACTCCGCGGCGATGTCGATGATGACCGTGCCCGGCCGCATCGCTTCGACCATCGCAGTGTCGACGAGCATCGGGGCCTGCCTGCCCGGAACCGCCGCGGTGGTGATCACCGCATCGGAAGCCGCGAGATATGGGGTCAGCAGCTCGCGCTGGCGGGCTGCCCGGTCCTCGGTCATCTCGCGCGCGTAACCGCCCGCGCCTTCCAGCGCCTCGAGATCGAGGGCCACGAACGTCGCGCCAAGGCTCTTCACTTCCTCAGCCGCCGCCGTCCGCACGTCATATGCAGAGACGACTGCACCAAGGCGTCGCGCGGTCGCGATCGCCTGCAAACCCGCGACACCGGCGCCGAGCACGAGAACCTTCGCCGGCGGCACGGTACCGGCCGCCGTCATGAGAAGTGGGAAGAAGCGCGGCAGCCGCTCGGCCGCGATCAACGCCGCCCGGTACCCGATCACCAGCGACTGCGACGACAGCGCGTCCATGCTCTGCGCGCGAGAGATTCGGGGCAGCCGCTCCAACGACATCGCATTGACCTTGCGCGCCGCGAACGCACTTAGCAGCTCAGGTTCGGCGGCGGGCTGCAGAAAGCTCAACACCAACGCGCCTTCGCGCAGGAGCCTGGCGTCGGCGAGCGGGAGCGGTTGCACCGCAAGAACCACGTCGGCCAGCTTCAGCGCGTCACGATCGGCGATCTCGGCGCCAGCGGCCACATAAGCCTCGTCGCTGTACCCGGCTGCGAGCCCGGCGCCGCGCTCGACCGCCACGCTCAAGCCGCCAGCCAGCATCCTCGTGACGGTGTCGGGAACACACGCGACGCGGCGCTCATACTCTGCCGTCTCGCGCGGCACCACCACCTTCACGCCCGAAACTTACCCCACCCGCTTATCGGAGCGGCCCGAAACGGGGCGCGGCTGGCTGTTCGGCGCCGCGGTTTGGCCGAGTGTCGGCCTCCCGCGGTCGTTCTAGCGCCCGCTGAGCACCAACACTCGGCTGGCTTGGAGCGCGAGCGACGGGGTCAGTGGGTGATTACTAACCCGTTGGCGTGCAGGGTTACCAGCAGGCCGGATGCGGTCACGCTCACCTCGGTCATCTGGACGCCGGTTGGCAGGCCGGGCAGCTTCACCGAGAACACCGCCTGAGCCAGCACCTGCTGCCGGACCGCCGCGGGCACCGGCTTCCCGTTGGACTGCGAAACGTCGAGCGCGCTGAGCACGAGCGAACCGCCGCGAACCGTCACGCCCGCCGTCACCAACGCGGTCACGCTCGTCGGCCCGGTCGCCACGACCTCGCTCACCTTGATCTGGTTGCCGCCCGGCGTCGCCGAGATGATCGTCAAACCCGGGATGTCCGCGACCGCCAGCAGGTCGGAAAACGGAATCGCGACCGTGCCCGTCACTTCATGCACCGGCACCTCACCGACGTCCCCATGCAATGCCTTCGACAGCGGGATCCGCACGCCAGCGAAGTCGAGCTTCAGCACCGATCCTTGCGGCTCGCCGCGCTGGAAGATGTCGGTCGCCGTGACGTCGATGTGCTTGTACTTCCCGTTGGCCACCTGCGTGAGGAACGGGAATCCCTGGATCGTGACGTGCGGCTTGTGTGCGAGTTTCGCGTCAGTCTGGACGGCGGTTGCGATCTGTCCGGCCGCGACGTGGGCGGCGTAGCGGTCCCCCAAAAAGCCAAGGCCTCCGAGGATCGCTAGCACGATGAGAACCCAGATGGTCCGCCTCATGCGCGGACGCAGCACGACAGCTTGGGCACGCGATTAACCGACCATGATGCGCGCAACGACGAGCACGGCAGGAGGGACGACGACGAGCGGCAAGGTGGCGGCGACCGGCCAAGCCACGACTCCTGGCGGAAGCTTCGCCAGCGCAGCCCGAGCACCCACCGCGAGCGCGACAGACACCAGCGCGACAACCGCACCGGTTCCGAGATCGAAAGCACCCGTTGCGTGGCTGACCAACAGTCCCGCGCCGGCGCCCAGCGCGAGGCCAGCCGGAATCGAAGCCCACAGCGGTACCTGGGGTTGCACCGGCAAGACGCCGACCGCGACCGCTGTCAGCGCAACTGCGACCAACGTCGTGCCGTGCGGCCCGCCACGCACAGCGATCAACACCGACACGGCGATCGCCAGCGCACCGGACGCCACTGACGCCGAAATCGCGTTGGTCAGCCGGTCGCGACCATCCCGCCTGGCCAGCTGAATGACGAACGCGACGATGACGAGACCGGCGAGCACTCCTGCCAGCCCGCGCACATTGGCCCGGTCATCCGTGCGAAGCAGCACGACATCAGCCGCCACGGCCGCCGCAATCGCGGCGACGGCCCCGCTGGCTTGGCCGATCGTGGTCAGGTGCGCGCTGCGAAACCAACCAACAACAAGTGCCAGTTGGACGACGAGCAGTGCCACCGCGAGCAACACCCGGCCACTCGACGAACTAGCGAGGACAACCACAGCGAACAGCGACGTCGAGATCGCCGTGAGCGCGGGGGTCAGCACGGCTCGGGCCGAAGACCCGTCGGGCGCTGCCGAAACGGAAGTCACCACCTCATGGTCGCACCCCGCAGTGGGCCCACCTCAGGCGAACGACGGCCGGAACGGGCACTTCGCATCCCGAGTGGCTGCGATTCACGCCCAACCGTGCCCAATTCACGACCACCCGGGATGCGAAGTGGTGGCTTGGGTCAGGCGCGGTCGGCGGCTCCGAAACGCCGCGGTTACCGGCGTTCACGGCGCCGAAACCCGCTGGAAACACTCCCACTCGTATCCTTGGCTCAGTTCGCCCGGCCGCGGAACCTGTTCATCGCCCGGCGAACGCCCTCAGCGTCGAGGGTGTGGCACCCAAACTGCTGAGTTTTTCGTGAGGGGAGGCCGACGTGAGCACCCTGTTGTTGCTGACCAACGCCTTGCAGCCGTCGTCTGAGGTCGTGCCCGCCCTCGGCCTGCTCCTGCACAAAGTCCGGGTCGCCCCCGCCGAGGTGTCGGCCCTGCTCGACGCGCCCCCGGCTGACGCGATCCTCGTCGACGGCCGGCGCGACCTCGCCCACGCCCGCTCGCTGTGCCAGCTGCTCAGAACCACGGGGGTGTCCTGCCCGCTGTTCCTGATCATGACCGAGGGCGGGCTTTCCGTCGTCACGGCGGAGTGGGGCATCGACGACGTCCTGCTCGACACGACCGGCCCCGCCGAGCTCGAGGCGCGGCTGCGGTTGGCCGCCGGTCGGCTCGAGTTGGCCGCCCGCAACGTCGACGCCGAAGACGAAGTCATCCGCTCCGGTGAGCTGACCATCGACGAAGCCACCTACTCAGCTCGTCTGAAGGGTCGATCGCTCGATCTCACGTTCAAGGAATTTGAACTGCTGAAGTACCTCGCGCAGCACCCGGGTCGGGTTTTCACCCGGGCCCAGCTGCTGCAAGAAGTCTGGGGCTACGACTATTTCGGTGGCACCAGGACAGTCGACGTGCACGTGCGGCGCCTGCGCGCCAAGCTCGGCACCGAGCACGAGGTGCTGATTGGCACCGTCCGCAACGTCGGCTACAAGTTCGTGCTGCCACAGGTCGAACGATCGGCTGGCCACAGCGAAGCCGCGGGCGACCAGGCCGACGACGATGACGCCAGCGAGATGGTGCTGCGCGACCTTCGGCAGATCCGCATCCACGACTAGGTTCGGCAGCGTCTAGGCACGCACCAACTAGGCCGAAGGCGGTCGGTCACCTAGGGTCATCGACGTGGCGTCTGACCTCAACCCGGATCGCGTGCCTACCCGCGTCGACGTCATTGGCCGGTTGACGCCAGAGCAGATCCAGGCTGTCACCGAGGTTGTCACCGAGGCGACCGAAGCGGACGGCGTCCGGCCGCTGTCCGAACACGTGATGCTGCACCTGCGCTACGGCGGCGACGAGCCAGCTCGCAATCTGTTGCTCTGGCACGGCTCGCACCTCGTCGCCTACGCGCATCTCGACACCACCGATCCGGTCGACGGACCGAGCGCGGAGATGGTCGTCGCACCCGCAACCCGCCGCCAGGGCTACGGCCGCGCGATCATCACGGCCGCACTCGAGCACGCGCACGGACCGTTGCGATTGTGGGCGCACGGCGGCCTCGCAGAGTCCACGTTGATGGCAGAGCACCTTGGCTTTCATCGCGTTCGCGTGCTGTTTCAACTTCGCCGATCGTTGCTCGCGACGCTGCCCCCCGTCGTCCTGCCTGATGGCGTTTCGGTTCGAACATTTCAACCAGGTGCGGACGACGAGGCGTGGCTCGCCGTGAACGCGCGTGCGTTTGCGTCGCATCCGGAACAAGGGCACTGGACGCTGGACGATCTGCGACAGCGAATGGCAGAAGCGTGGTTCGATCCGGCCGGATTTTTCCTTGCAGAGAAGCAAATCAATGACGAACTGCGGCTGATCGGATTTCACTGGACGAAGGTGCACGGCCATCGTGTCGACGAACATGGACATGAACCGATCGGCGAGGTCTACGTGGTGGGCGTCGATCCGTCGGCGCAGGGCATGGGACTTGGTCGCCAGCTGACCCTGGTCGGGCTGCAGTATCTACGGTCGCTCGGTCTGCAGCAGGTCATGTTGTACGTCGATGAGTCCAACGTGCCAGCGATCAAGCTCTACGAATCGCTCGGTTTCAGTCGCTGGGACACCGACGTGCTGTTCCGCCACGACTAGTTACCTCACAAGAGCCACAACGCCAAGAGCGCTGTCGATCGCGTCGGTCGATAGCGTCCCCGCGCTAGCCGCTGCGACGATGATGAGTTCGCTGTAGAGGTCGATCTCTTCGAGAAACGCCGAGTCGTGGATCCGCGGGTCGAAGTCGACACCGCCTTGGACCGACGGTGTGCCTTGAACTGACAGTGTGCCTTGAACTGAAAGTGTCATGTCCCCTCCTGGCCACCGAGTAGCAACAGCCACCACAGCCACCCCAAGGGCCAGAGCGCGACAGCGATAAACAGACGCTAACCGCCCGAGAGGGCGGATTGCATGACCTAATCGTGTCATCTGCGAAGGTCGGGAAGGCCCTACGACGCTCAGTTCGGGAGGCGCAACTGCCGATAGACCACCATGCAGATCATGTACGTCGAGACATGTCCAGACTGCGCTTGCGTCGTCGTCCGCGCTCCGACAGGTGAAACCAAGCCGTCACGCTTGATGGCCGGGTGCACGGGTTGCAGCTGCCACAAGTCATGGCAGAAGGCTCAGTCGGCGCAACATGGGGTACCGCAGCAGGGCCAGGCCGAGAACTCCGAGCAGTACACGCAGATCGCGGGCAGCAACTAGGACAGGAAGTCGCGCAGGGATCGCTGGACGACACCGCTCAGCGCGGCCAGCGCCGCACGATAGGCCGCTTCGTCCGCTAAGTCATCGTCGAGTTGATCCGCCACGAGCGGGTCGATGTCGCTCGACACATTCGGCCCTGCCGTCGTAGCGGAGAAGCCCGCAGCTACCAACGCGACCGCATCGACATGCTCGACAGCCGCCGCGTGCGCCTGCTTGTAGGTCAGCAACCTGGTGTCCTCGTCGTCGAGGTCGACGCGCGGCGGGATCACACCGATACCCGCAGTACGGCCAAGTTCCGTTCGCTCGTCGCGCACGCCTCGCGAAGGGCGCGTTGGTTCGCCTCCGCGAGGGCGGTGACCTCGTCGATCAACGTGCGGAAAGCGGCCCGGTGGGCGTGAAACAGCTCTGCCCACGGGGTTGGGGCGACGGCGGCGAGATCGGCGAGTGTCGCGCCCGGGGGCAGGCCCAGATGAACCGCGAGGGCGTCGACCTCGAGCGCTCGGGTGATCTCGACCAGTTGGAGTTGTTCCAGCACGAGGTCAACTTCGTGAGTCGACCGGGCGAGCCACCGAATGCTGCCGGCCCGCAGCAGCAGGCGTTCCGAGTCGAGCTTGAAGAGCAGCAGGTCAAGCAGTTCGCGCTCACGCCAGAGCGTGTCGGAGACCTCGGCGAAGCCAGACACTTTTGCCTCCTCTGCTTCTGCACGTCACCCGTTGTCGAGCTGAGCTGTCCAACCGGAGTTGAGTGTCCATCGGCAGGTCGAGCGGCGGCCTGAGTCCTCCTCTTGGGTCTTTCGCCTCCCAAATCCCCGTTCCAGTTGGTGCAAATGGGCCATCCGGCCCCGTGCTGGTTGTCTGCCCGAACTAGTCACTCGTGACCGTTTCGAGGCTTGTAGTCCATTTGGAGTCAAGGAAACCCTGGTGTCACGGCGATGACTGTCCTATGGCAGCCAACGGCAGTGTCGCAGTGTCTCCGGAATGCGCGAGCTCGCAGAACCCTCAGGTCGGGCATGCATGCGACGACCTCGTGCGGGAGCACCTGCCGCTCGTGGGCTACCTGGTAGCCGAGGCAGCGAGCAGACTGCCGGGTCACGTGAGCCGCGACGATCTCACCTCCGCTGGCATGATGGCGCTCGTTCAAGCCGCCCGCGGCTTCGACGCCACTCGCGGTGTTCCGTTCGCGCGCTACGCCAGTGTGCGGATTCGCGGGGGCATCATCGACGAGCTTCGCGGCCACGACTGGGCCAGCCGATCGGTTCGCATCAAGGCACGGCAACGCGGGACGGCGGAAGAGTCGCTCTCGGCGCTGCTTGGCCGCCACCCCACCCAACAAGAACTTGCCGATCACCTCGGCGTGTCCCGCCTCGAGCTGTCGTCCGTCGAGGGCGACGTGCATCGTTCGGTGGTTCTGAGCCTGCAAGGTTTCGCTGAGGCAGGCACCCTCGAAGGGATGCTGCCCCACCAGGACCCGGGCCCCGAGGACCACCTCCTCAACCGCGAACGGGAGTTCTACCTGCTCAACGCGGTCGCCGCTCTGCCCGATCGGCTGCGCGTCGTGATCCAGGGCTACTTCTTTGACGAGCGCCCGATGGCGGAGATCGCCGACGAACTCGGGGTTACCGAGTCGCGAATCTCGCAGATGCGCGCAGAAGGCCTTGCCCTATTGAAGGACGGCATGACCGCGATGCTCGCCCCGGAGCAGTTGCAGACGGGGGATCGCCCGGATGGTTGCGTGGCTCGCCGCAAGGCGGCCTACTACGCAGCCATCGCCGCGAGTTCGTCCTATCGCGCCCGCATGAGCATGTCTGAGCAGGCGCAATCCAGTAAGGGCGGTATTTCTGGCGCTGCGTGACCCACCTTTCTCAGGTCCGGACTTCCGTCGCCGAAAGGGACTCTGACCACGCGCTGTAGGTCATCGAAGACTGGGCCGGCAGCCGCCGGCGAGCGCCGGTCGCGGACGGAGTAGGTCACATGATCGTCTTGACCCGCCTCAACGGGCCGTCGTTCGCGCTGAACCCCGACCTGATCGAACGTGTCGAAGCCAATCCCGACACGGTCGTCGTGCTAATCGGGGGCGCGAAGTACCCGATTGCCGAATCCGTGGAAGAGCTGCTCGACCGCGTTCGCGACTATCGAGGCCGGGTCATCGCGTCGGCACACGCCGCAGAATTCCCGTCGGCCCAGCTCCCGCCGTCCGACTCATCTTCGTCTTCGGACCGAGTGCTGCGGATCCTGCCCACCCCCGGCTCCGAATAGCCCCTGCTCCGAACAAATAGTGCCCAAAGCCCTTGTCTTGATCGTCGCCCGTGCCGACACGGTTTTCGTGAATCGCAGCCGGGTCGACGCGCGATGACGTCCGTAGGCGGGCACCCGCTCGCGCAGACGCTCACGCCGAACGCGCCGGTGCTGATCCGCGTCGGCAATCAGCATGACCGCGAGTACACGTCCCGTATCGAGGATGTCGAGACCGATGCGATCACCATCAATTCACCCGCGGGCGCGAGTGCTGCGCTTCTTGCGAGCGGCTCCCGTGAGGTCGATCTTTCGTGGCTCTCGCCGCGCGGCCGGTACGAACAGCGCTGCGTCGTGGTCGAGCACGCAGCGGGTGGCCAGAAGCAATGGCGACTTCGCCCGGTACGACGGGCCGTACTAATCCAGCGACGGCGCTATGTTCGAGTTGCCGCGCAAGTGCCCGTGCAGGTTGTCGTCGAGGGTCTGGAAGTACCCGGACTCACCGTCGATGTTTCCGAAGGTGGCTTCCGAGTAAGGCTGGCACGGCAGGTGATTCCCGAACTCGCGTACACGACGGTGATCACGAAGATCGGTGGCGTGCAGGTCGCGGTCTCGGGCTACGTGCTGCGAACCAGCGATGCATCGCCGGACAGGACAGACGCCGTGATCGCGTTCGATGCAGGCACTGGCGAAGTGGAAGCGATTCGACGTTTCGTTCTCAACGCCCAACTACGGGCAAGGGCCGCACGCGCGACGCGCGACTAAGCGCCGCGAATGAGTTCGCACCACACTGTCTTCGCGGCTTCGGTCTGGTCGACACCCCACGCTTGACCAAGGATCTGCACCATCCGAAGGCCTCGGCCGGTGGTCGCGTCATTCGACAGAGGTCGCATCGACGCGTGCGCGAGCGGTCGACCGTCAGTGACCGCAACTCGAATGTGCGAAGCATCGTGCGAAATGCTCAGGACGAACGGCGTGCCAGCGTGAACCACCGCGTTCGTTGCGAGTTCGCTGACGACTTGCGTGACCGGCCATGCGTCGTCGGTCGCGCCGCCGGCCTCGAGCACGGAGTTCGCAAAGTTGCGCGCCTGCGCAACGCTGCTCGGGGCGCCATCGAACTCGACGTGGGTTTCTTCCACACCGCTGATCGTACGCGCCGTCGTTCAAGTCGCTCGCTCATACGCGTGCACCTTCAGCCCGTTTCGCTGCAGCGACGTGGGGTACGAAACGAGAGCGACAGTCGTTGTGGTCTTGGGGCCAAGCGACACCGGCGCTGCCGTGGGCAGCACGTCATCGGAGGTTTCTGTGGGAATCGGCGCATCGGTCTTTCTGATTGCCTTGGGCGCGATTCTGACGTTCGCCGTGCACGCTAGCGTCAGCGGGATCGCGATTCACACTGTTGGCATCATCTTGATGATCGCCGGCGCGCTTGGCCTCATCGTCACGCTGACCATCTTCGCGCCGAGGCGTCGAGCGGCTCAGTACCAGAGCACCACGACAACCCACACCACACCGACCGTCTGAGTTCGCCGCGAGTCAGCTCGCCGTCCACTCCTCGCCGTCCGACCGTTGGCCACGACCGGTCGTAAGAGCAACTGCGGAGAACCAGCGCTCCCGCGCTATCTCGTGCACACCGCCTCGGGCTGCAAATCGGCGACAATGAGCGCATGGTCAATGCGCGCGACGTCGGGCTGCTTCGGCTAATTGCGCAACGCGTCGCCGGACCCGGGTCTGCGACCGCGGCCGACGCGGTGCGGTGGATGACCGCAATCCAGGCGCAGGATTATGCAAGCGCGGTGTTGGCCATCACGCTGCGAACTCAGTCGCGCAGCCGCAGTGAAGTTCACGCTGCGCTCGACAACGGTTCGGTGGTCAGGTCATGGCCGATGCGCGGCACCCTGCATTTCGTTGCCGCTGAAGACCTCTCGTGGATGCTCGCATTGACCGCCGAGCGATCGCTCGCTACATCGGCGAAGTATCGAGCGCAGTTGGGCCTTGACCTGTCGACCGTCGAACGTGCTCGTGCGGTCGCGATCGAGACCTTGTCAGGCGGCGGCCGCACATCACGCGCCGATTTGCTTGCGTCGTGGGAAAAGGCCGGCCTGCAGAACGTGAAGGAGCACGGGTACCGGCTGATCTGGCACCTCGCCCAAACGCGCACCGTTTGCCTCGGGCCAACGAAGGGCAGCGAGCAGCACTTCGTGCTCTTCGACGAATGGATTACCACACCGCGACACGTCGAACGTAACGAAGCGCTTGGTGAATGGGCGCTGCGGTACTTCCGCAGCCACGGCCCCGCGACGGTCAAAGACTTCACCTGGTGGACACAGCTCAAAGCCGCCGACGTGAAGATCGCGGTCGCCATCGCGGCGCCGCAACTCGAACGCATTGTCGTTGACGACGTGACGTACTACCTCGACCCGGAAACGCTCGCATTGCTCAGTGCCCGACGGCGGAAGGCGCGCGATGTCTTCCTGCTCCCAGGCTTCGACGAGTACCTGCTGGGCTACCAAACACGGACCGCGGTCGTGCCCGCCGAGTTCGCCTCGCGGATAGTGCCCGGCGGCAACGGCGTCTTCCTTCCAACGGTGATCTCGGACGGCGACGTGGTCGGGACGTGGAAACAGGTTGGAACCGGGACGAAGCGGACCCTTGCCGCAGTCGCGTTCACAGATTTCACTGAACGGGTTAGTGAGTCCATCGAACGGGTATACGGCGGCCTCCCCGTCGGGTGATCAAGTTCCCTTTGCCCGGACCGATACGTGCATGTTGGCCACGAATCGGTGCCGAAAGGTCGGGCAATGCGGACAAAAATGCACGCGGGACGACGAATGCGACGGGTTGCGGCCCTCGTATCCGTTGCCGCGATTGCTTGTACCGCGCTCGTCGCGACGCCGGGTTCAGCGGGCGCCGTCAGCCTCCCGACCATCGCTGCTGTCAGTCCGAACCGCGGCCCGGACGCGGGCGGCACATCGGTCACTGTCACTGGCACCAACCTCACTGGTGCGACCGCTGTCTACTTCGGCGCCGTGCAGGGGACATCGATCGTGGTCGGGTCGGCTACGTCGCTGACTGTCACCTCGCCAGCACAGACATCGGCCACCGTCGACATCACCGTCGTCACACCAGGCGGTACATCACTGACCAGTGCGGCCGACGTGTACACCTACGAGAAGGTGCTCTTCACCGACTCGTTCACGAACGCCACAACCGCCGAGCCGATGTACCTGCCGGCCGGAACTGGCGCAACGAACGTTGCGTGCCTAACCGCCGGATCGTCGACGACACAAACACCGGTGCCCGATTGCTCGTCGTCGGGCGGCGACACTGCAGGGCAGGGCGTTCTGCGCCTCACCTCTAACGCGGGCAACCTCGAAGGGTCCGCGTTCTACAGCACATCGCTGCCGACTGCGAACGGACTCGACCTCACGTTCAACACCTACCAGTACGGCTCAGCAAGTGAGGCCGACGGCATCGCATTCAGTCTCGGTGCAACCGATCCTTTGAACCCAAGCGCTCCGGTGAACATGGGGCCGGCGGGTGGCCACCTCGGTTACTCCGGCGGGAGCGCCGGCCCGGCTGGGATCGGGCTCGCACACGGCTACATGGGTTTTGGCCTTGACGTGTACGGCAACTTCACCAACAGCCAGTACGAGGGCACCGGGTGCACTGACCCCAGCTGGCTGACCAGCGCCGCTCACGCACAGAACGTCACGATCCGCGGACCTGGCAACGGCATGGTCGGCTACTGCGTCGTCGACTCGACTCTCAACCCCACCCACGGTGGAGGGCTTGGTGGCAAGAAGCTCGACAACGTCAGCGGCACTGACGCCACTCGATCGACGTCCCTCGTTCCGGTCGAAGTTGCCCTGAACCCGTCGACGGCACCGGCCATCACCGCCACCGGCATCACGATTCCGGCCACCAGCTGGGCAATCCAGTTCACCCCGATCGGCGGCACTGCGCAACTGATGACGGGTGCGCTGCCAAGTATCGCCAACGGCCTGTACCCGTCGAGCTGGATCAACCAGGCAACCGGGATGCCGTACACGTTGACGTTCGGATGGGTCGCCTCGACCGGTGGCTCGACCGACGTGCACGCAGTCAGCAACGTGAGCGCGACAACGCTGCAGCCCTTGAGCTCAACGGTTTTCACTTTGACGAACACCGACAGCGGCGGGGCAAATTTGACTGGCGGTAACAGCTACACCTCGACGTTCACTCCAACGCTCAACGCGCAGAGCGGTGTCGAACAGCAGCCGATCACCGTCGCAGGCACCTACCCCGCAGGGCTGGTTCCGACGACAATCAGCGGTGGTGCGGGCTGGACCAACTGCCAAGTCACCGGCCAGACATTCAGTTGCACCTATCCGGCGTCCGCAGGAACTCCCGTCACTGCAGGGACGACGCTGCCCGCCATCCAGGTCGGCTTCACGGTGAAATCCGGCGCGGCTCTCGGCACTAACGCGAATGTGATCCAGGGTCAGGTCAGCTCGGCCGACGCCCTCCCGGCGTCCGGCAATGACTACACGACGGTCACGTACAACGCCACCACTTACACAAGCATGACGCCGATCCAGGGATCGACTCTCGGCGGGACGGCGGTCGTCATCACCGGCACGAACATGTACGGCGTCACTGGCGTGACGTTCGGCAACAGCACTCCGGCCACGTCGATCAGCTATGACTCGAACACGCAGCTGACGGTTTACTCGCCGGCGCATTCGGCGACCACCAGGACCGTCGTGTTGTATTACGGAACGTCGAGCACGGTGAATGCAGGCGACTTCACCTGGAACGCGAGCGCACCCACGATCACCTCGATCACGCCGAGCAGCGGCCCGACGTCCGGTGGCACCGTCGTGACGATCATCGGCACCAACTTCACGCCGACCACCACGGTGCTATTCGGCACCAACGCGGGAGTCTCTTTCACGTACGTCTCGTCGACCCAGATCACCGTCACGTCACCACCTGGAGCCGCAGGCCCCGCAGTCAACGTGACGACGACGAACGGCACCGGAAGTACTGCCTACGGCGCCGGTTTCGTGTATTACACGACGCCGGTCCCGACCAGTCTGACACCGGCGCAAGGTCCGACAACCGGGTTCACGACGGTGAACATCAACGGGAGCGGCTTCACATCCGTTACAGGCGTGGACTTCGGCGGCACAGCTGCGTCGAGCTACACCGTCAACTCCGACACCTCGATCACCGCGAGTACGCCAGCGCATGCAGCGGGTGCGACAACGGCCCACGTGAGCTACGGCGGCGGCACGGCTCCCGCCGGCACATTCACGTTCATCGGGCCTCCGACGTTCACGCTGATGACGCCGGCCTCCGGCACGACCGTTGGCGGCACCACTGTCACGGTAACCGGCACCAACCTGCAGGGCGCGACGGTCACTGTCGGCGGCGTGCCCGGCACTAGCGTCACCGTGGCGCCCGACGGATCGAGCCTCACGTTCGTCACGCCGGCCGGAACCGCTGGCCCAACCGCCGTTACCGTGGGCGCGGTCGGTGGCAGCGTGTCGGCGGGCAACTTCACCTACGTCGCGCCGCCTGTCATCTCCGGCCTCGCGCCGACATCCGGCCGCGCGGCTGGTGGCACCAGCGTTGTCATCACCGGCACCGGTTTCACCGGAGCGACCGCAGTGCAATTCGGCGGGACGGCGGCAGCGAGCTTCGTTGTCAACTCCGACACGCAGATCACCGCTGTCACTCCCGCGGGCTCCAGTTCTGTGACCGTCGGCGTCATAACCCCTTACGGTTCAGGCACTTCTGCCGGAACGTTCACCTACATCCCGGCGCCCACCGTTACTGGCCTTGCACCGACGTCAGGCCCTGCAAGTGGTGGCACGAGTGTCGTCATCACCGGCACCGGCTTCACCGCTGCCACCGCAGTGAAGTTCGGTAGCACGAACGCGGCCAGCTATGTGGTGAACTCCGACGCGCAGGTCACTGCTGTCACCGCTGCTGGTACTGGGTCTGTCACCGTCAGCGTGACGACGGCGAACGGCACGGGCACATCTTCGGGCACGTTCACATTCCTTGCGGCACCCACGTTGACAGGCCTCGCACCTAACTTCGGGCCCGAAGCCGGTGGTACGAGTGTCGTCATCACGGGCGCTGGATTCACTGCTGCCACCGCAGTGAAATTCGGTGCGACGAACGCGACCAGCTATGTCGTCAACTCCGCGACACAGATCACCGCCGTGTCGCCTGCCGGCACCGGTGCGGTCTCCGTAAGTGTCACTACAGTGAACGGCACCGGCACCTCGAGCGGCACCTTCAGCTACCAGCCGGCGCCCAGCATCTCCGGGCTCGCGCCGACGTCCGGACCTGCGGCCGGTGGCACGAGTGTGGTCATCACGGGCACTGGATTCACTGCTGCCACCGCAGTGAAATTCGGTGCGACGAACGCCACTAGCTATGTCGTCAACTCCGCGACACAGATCACCGCCGTGTCGCCTGCCGGCACTGGTTCAGTCAACGTCAGCGTCACTACAGTGAACGGCACCGGCACCTCGAGCGGCACCTTCAGCTACCAGCCGGCGCCCAGCATCTCCGGGCTCGCGCCGACGTCCGGACCTGCGGCCGG
>DASRZB010000532.1:0-15970 GCA_035653855.1 Acidothermaceae bacterium
GGTCGGCTTCGAATGGCTGGCCGGTCAACTCCTGGATCCGCTCATCGCGCTGCGCGATCTCGACAGCGAGCCGGTCGAGTGCCTCGTCGACCTCGGCCATCCGATAGCCGCGAAACGCAACGCTGAACCTGGCGTCCGCGAGGTCCGACGCGCGGACGGGACGGTCTTGCGGCAGCGGTCGGCCCGGCCAATCCGGTTGGAACTGCGTCATCGACCCGCCATGGCCCACAGTGACGGCGAAGATCGCGAAGATGACTCCGGCAGAGACCAGAATCCCGAGCAGAAGGGGCACCCCCCGATCGTGCCATGCCTGGCTGACCGGAGGATGGCAGGCACCCCGTCTGAGCACAGGAGATCCCTGGAGAGCCAATGCCGTTGCGACTGGGTCAGCGCGAGTTCGGCGAGAACGAGTTCGCCGTCATGGCCATCATCAATCGCACGCCCGATTCGTTCTTCGATCAGGGCGCGACGTTCGCGACCGAGGCGGCACTGGCCGCCGTCGATCGCGCGATCGCCGACGGCGCCGACATCGTCGACATCGGGGGCGTCAAAGCAGGACCAGGACCGGACGTCGACACCGCTGAGGAGATCGAGCGCGTTGCCGATTTCGTCGCGCTGGTAAGGAAAAGGCACCCTTCGCTAGTCATCAGTGTCGACACCTGGCGAGCCGAGGTGGGTCGCTCGGTCGCTGCTGCCGGCGCCGACCTGCTCAACGATGCGTGGGGCGGCTATGAACCCGAACTCGCCGAGGTCGCGGCGGCCGCGGGTATCGGCCTGGTGTGCTCACACGCTGGCGGGCTCCCCCCGCGCACGGATCCGCATCGGGTGAGTTACGAAGACGTGGTGCGCGATGTCATCGACACGGTGACCGGATTGGCGCAGCGGGCGGTGGCCGTCGGCGTGCGGGCAGACGGGATCCTGATCGACCCAGCACACGACTTCGGCAAGAACACCCGGCATTCCCTCGAAGTGAGCCGCCGGCTCGACGAGTTGGCCGCGACGGGTTGGCCGGTGCTCGTCGCGCTGTCGAACAAGAAGTTCATCGGCGAGACGCTCGACCTCGCAGCCGGCGAACGGCTGACCGGAACCCTCGCGGCCACGGCGGTCGCCGCATGGCAGGGCGCACGGGTGTTCCGTGCGCACCAGGTCCGGGAGACCCGGCAGGTACTCGACATGGTCGCGTCCGTGCGTGGGTACCGGCAGCCAGCAGCCGCGCGGCGCGCCCTCGCCTGACCATTAGTCTCCAACGGTTGCAAGAGCACCCTTTGAGGACCACCACTCCTGCGCACTCAGACATCGCCACCAACGCACCCCTCGTCGCACAATGGGACTCAGGCTCGCCGACTGGAAGTCGCGCGCCGAACAGCCCGAGACGACAACCGAGCTAATTTCGTCGGCCGAAGGCCGAGGTGCCTACTGAACCAGCAGGCCGAGACCGTCGAGCACGGTCGCATTCGGCAACGCGGCCAGCGTCGAGCCGGCGACCACGATCTTCGAACGGCGCACCCCACTGCCCACCACGACGTCGCCCGCGTCCACTACCGCGCGGTCGATGAAGATTGGCCAGTCGAAAGGCAGGCCGATCGGGGTGATACCGCCGTACTCCATCGCGGACTCCGACACCGCGACGTCCATCGAAGCGAACGAGATCTTCCGGACGTCGAGTGTTCGGCGAACCAACCCGTTCACGTCCGCACGCGTCGTTGCGAGCACCACGCACGCGGCCAACGTCGTCACCTCACCGCGACGTCCGGCGACAACCACGCAGTTCGCCGATTCTTCGGCGAGCACGCCGTAGCGCTCGCAGAATGCAGCGGTATCGGCGAGTGCGGGATCGATCTCGGTGACCGAGACTGCCGCCGCCAATTCGGGTGACAGCGCGCGCAATGCAGCCACCACTGGTTGACCGAGCAGGTCAACGTTTTCCAGTGCAGGAAGTGAATTCAGGCGCTGTTGTAGCGGCGTCTCGGTCACGGATCCGACTCCAGGACTTCGCCGGCCGTGGGCACGATGCGCACGGGTAGCGCCTCCAGCATGTCTAACGCCTCCCCGACTTCGGTTGCCCACTGGATCGCGTCGCGTACCGCGGGCCGTGCGAACCCGCGCAGCACCAGATCGTCGACCTGCGCGCGCATCATCGCGAAGACGCCATCAGGGTCGAGGACGACGAGAGGCTTGTCGTGCATCCCAAGCGTCCGCGATACCCAGATCTCGAAGATCTCGTCCAGGGTGCCGAGCCCGCCTGGCAACGCCAGGAAGCCGTCCGACCGACTGTCCATCTGACCTTTTCGCTCACGCAGATCCCGGGTCACGACGAGCTCGTCGGCGTCGCCGTCCGCAACCTCCATGTCGACGAGAGCCTGCGGGATCACCCCCGTCGTGCGCCCACCGCCGGCCCGGACCGCCCGTGCGACGGCACCCATGCACGAGACGCTGCCGCCGCCGGACACCAGACCGTAGCCGCGGCGGGCGATCTCGGTGCCGACCTGCGTCGCGAGCTCGATGTAGCGCGGATCAATGCGCTCGCTCGAGGCGCAATACACGCAGATCGTCGTCATAGGTCAGTCGCCGTCATAGGTCAGTCGCCGTCATAGGTCAGGGCGTCGGGAATCGATAGCGGATCGCTTCGGCTCGTTCGATGAGGCTCACGATCTCTTCGATGTCGTCTGTGACATGCAAGATGTCGATGTCGGACGCATTGATCGTGCCGGCCGGGACAAGCGTCTCGCGTATCCAGTTGATGAGGCCGGTCCAGTACGCCGAGTTGTACAGGACGACAGGAAAAGACGTGACCTTGCGCGTCTGCACCAGGGTGAGCGATTCGAACAGTTCATCCAACGTGCCGAAGCCACCGGGGAAGACGACGAATGCCTGGGCGTACTTCACGAACATCGTCTTGCGCGCGAAGAAGTAGCGGAACTGGATGCCGATGTCGACCCAGTCGTTGAGCTTCTGCTCGAAGGGCAGCTCGATGCCGAGCCCGACCGAGACGCCGCCCGCTTCACTGGTGCCCTTGTTGGCGGCTTCCATGATGCCCGGGCCGCCACCAGTGATGACCGCGTAGCCGGCGCGTGCCAATGCGGCGCCCAACCGCTCGGCGGCCACGTAATTCGGATTGTCGATGTGCGTGCGCGCAGAGCCGAACACCGACACCGCCGCGCCGAGCTCGGCGAGCAGCCCGAAGCCTTCAACGAACTCGGACTGGATGCGCAGCACCCGCCACGGGTCGGTGTGGACCCAGTCGGAGGACCCGCGGTTGTCGAGCAGGCGCTGGTCGGTGGTCGTGGTCGGCACCTGCGCGCGGCGTAGCGTTACCGGCCCACGCTTCTTCTCCGGCGGCGGCGTGGACGGGTGCTGCGTCGGTGCATCCGATTCGGTCATACCCCGCAGGCTAACCTGGCGGCGTGCACACGAGAACGCTTGGCCAGGGCTTGCAGGTCTCGGCCATCGGCTACGGCTGCATGGGCCTGAGCGGGGCATATCTGCCGGCGCCTACCCGGCAAGACGGCGTCGCACTGATCCGAGCGGCGGTCGAGCGAGGCGTCAGCTTCTTCGACACGGCTGAGGTGTACGGCCCGTTTATCAACGAAGAGATTGTCGGCGAGGCGCTCGCACCGGTCCGCGACGACGTCGTCATCGCAACGAAGTTCGGCTGGTCATTTGACGACGCGGGCAAGCAGACCGGTCTCTCCAGTCGGCCCGAGCACGTCAAAGCCGCGGTCGAGGGGTCACTGCGGCGCCTTGGCGTCGAGCACATCGACCTGCTGTACCAACACCGCGTCGACCCCGCCGTTCCGATCGAGGAAACCGCCGGCGCTGTACGCGAGCTGATCGAGGCCGGCAAGGTGCGGCACTTCGGTCTGTCAGAAGCTGCCCCCAAGACCATTCGGCGCGCGCACGCCGTGCAGCCGGTCACGGCGCTGCAATCGGAATACTCCGTGTGGTGGCGTGCGCCAGAAGACGAAATCATCCCGACGCTGTCTGAACTCGGCATCGGATTTGTGGCGTTCAGCCCGCTAGGCAGAGGATTCCTCACGGGCACGATCGACACCACCACCACGTTCGAAGCTGGCGACATGCGCAACGTGCTACCGCGGTTCGCCGCCGATGCTCGGGTCACCAACCAAGCCGTGGTCGATCTGCTCACCCGGATCGCGGCGCGGCTCGACGCGACCACTGCTCAGGTCGCGCTCGCGTGGCTGCTTGCTCAGCAGCCGTGGCTCGCTCCAATTCCGGGTACGCGCAAGCTCGCCCGGCTCGAGGAGAACCTGGCAGCTGCCGATCTCGAACTCGCCCCGGCCGACCTCGACGAGATCACGACCGTCGCCGCCAACATCTTCGTCGAGGGGGCTCGCTACGCCGAAGAGTCAGAAAAGCTGGTCGACCGCTAAGCCGTGCTCACGGCGGCTCGCGTCGGTCGATGAGATCCGCGCGCACGCGAGGCGTCAGCAAGACTCCGGCCATCACCAGCGGCGGTACCAGCACGACGGTGTCGGCGACCGAGCCGGCACCGATCGCGAAGCCTGCCGGGACCGCGCCGATGAGCGCAAGCAGCACGACGGTCGACCAGTAGCCGCGACGTTCGCGACGCACAAGTGACCACGCACTGGCAACGGCCAGTCCGGCGAAGACGAGGAATACCACGCCAACCAACGGCTGGCTGCCGATGAGACCAAGACCACCAACAAACCCGATGAACGCAGACAGGCCGAGCATCACCAGTGCGAACGCGAGCACCGGAGGCACCCGGCGTCCCTGCCTCGAAGAGGGAACGTCACGGCTGAGCGGATTGCCTTGCGGCTGCCGCTTCGGCGACGCGACCACTTGGCGCCGCAACTGACGGCGGCCGGCGCTCGGGTCGCGGGGCGTCGGCGAGCGGCCCTCGAGGCGGCTCATCCGCCGCCTTGTGTCCCGAGCAGAGGCGTGCCGACGAGATAGCCGAGCAACGTCTGCTCCACGCGTTCGATGACCCGCACATCGACGCGCTCGTCGCGGACGTGCGCGACGTCGGGGTCGCCGGGACCGAAGTTCACCGCAGGAATTCCGAGCTCAGCGAAACGCGCCACGTCTGTCCAACCGAACTTAGCGACGGGCGGCATCCCGATCGCCGCGACGAACGCGGCCGCCGCCGATTCTTCGAGGCGCGGCAGTGCGCCGGGCGCCGCATCGGTTGCGATGACCTCGTAGCCGGCGAAGACCTCACGCACATGCTCGACCGCGCCAGCGACATCGCGATCAGGAGCGAATCTGAAGTTGATCGTCACCGTGCACGCGTCGGGTATCACGTTGCCTGCGACGCCGCCGTTGATGCGAACCGCCGAAAGCCCTTCGCGATAAAGACAACCGTCGATCTCGACCGAGCGCGGTCGGTAGTCGGCAAGCCGCTGCAACACCGGCGCCGCCGCGTGTATCGCATTGTGTCCAAGCCACGCCCTTGCGGCGTGCGCGCGGGTACCGCTCAGCGTGATCTCCACCCGGACCGTGCCCTGGCAGCCGGCTTCGACCGCGCCACTGGTGGGTTCGAGCACGATCGCCAGGTCGCCGCGAAGCACATCAACGCGTTGCCTCGCGAGCCGACCGAGGCCGTTGCGGTCGGCCTCGATCTCTTCGCAGTCGTAGAACACGTAGGTGAGGTCGTACGGCGTGCTGCGACCCGCCGACGGTCGCAACAACGCGGCCATCCGCAACATCACCGCGACACCCGACTTCATGTCGCTCGATCCGCAGCCGTGCAGGATGTCGCCGTCGCGGCGTGATGGGACGTTGTCGGCGATCGGCACGGTGTCAAGATGCCCTGCCAGAACGATGCGTTGCGGTCGGCCAACATCGGTTCGGGCTAGAACGACGTTGCCATCCCTCTCCACCGCGAGGTAGCCGAGTTCACGCAACGCCCGCTCGACGTCGTCCGCTATCGGCTCTTCATCGCCGCTGACCGAGGCGATGTCGACGAGTGCTGCCGTTAGCGACGCGACGTCCGTCTCGATGTCTATGGTCACGGCACTACTCCGCCACGCCGTGCTCGCGCAGCACGTCGTTCAACACGAGTTTGTCGTGCGCCTGGCCGTCATCGAGACGCCGGAGCACGAGTAGGCACGGCATGCCGAAATCACCGCCAGGAAACGACTTCACCCTCGTGGATCCAACGCACACCGACCACGCGGGCGCTTCGCCACGCGGCAACTCATCGCCGCTCTGCGCGTCGAACACACGCGTCGACGCCGTCAGGATGCAGCCCGCCCCGAGCTTGGCGCCGCGGCGCACTCGAGCACCGTCAACCACCATCGAACGCGAACCGATGAACGCATCGTCTTCGACAACAACGGGGACGGCGTTCGGCGGCTCCAATACCCCGCCGAGGCCAACCCCACCCGACAGGTGCACGCGCTTACCAACCTGCGCGCACGAACCGACCGTCGCCCATGTGTCGACCATGCTGCCTTCGTCGACGTAGCCACCGATATTGACGAAGCTCGGCAGGAGCACCGCACCCGGCGCGACGAACGCACCCCAGCGCACGATCGCCCCCGGCACCACCCGCACCCCGTCGAGACGCGTCTTTAGGGGCATCCGGTCGTGATAACGGAAATCGCCGGCCGACGACTCGTGCATCGCCAACACCTTGAACGACAACAAGATGGCTCGCTTCGCCCGCTCGTCGACAACGACGGCGTCAGACGACGGATCGACCCAGGCTACCCGAGCTGTTCCCTGGTCGAGTTGGTCGACCGCCTCGACGACGAGAGCGCGCGCGGCGCCGTCGCCTGGGTTGAGGTCGGCGCGACGGTCCCACAGCGCGTCGATCTCGGCAGGAAGCGGACTGGTAATAAGCAGGCCCATGGCCGCTGACACTACCCAGTGATCGCGCTTGCCCGAGTACGACCGCGCCCGGCGATAGATTCGCGTTAGCCATGACGACGTCCGATCGGCCCACGCGGCCCGTGCGGCGCGGGCGCCGCCCCCGCCGCCAGTCTCGCCGCGTCCGGCTGACCAGGAGCATCGTCGTGTTCGTCTCGCTGGCGTTGGTCGCGACGGCCGTCGCGTACGGCGTGAAGTCGCTCACCCCGCACCACACGGTCGCCGACAGGTGCCAGGTCGTGGGTGAGACCACCGGCACGGTCTACGCCCTTGCGCCGGAGCAGCTCCTGAACGCCTCGATCATCACGGACGTGGCGATGCGGCGTGGTCTGCCCGAGCAAGCCGTGATCGTGGCCCTGGCTACCGCGCAGCAGGAGTCGAAGCTGAAGAACCTTGACTACGGGGACGCCGACTCGATCGGTCTGTTCCAGCAGCGACCGAGCCAGGGGTGGGGGTCGCAAGAGCAGATTCTCGACCCGGTCTACTCGAGCGGGAAGTTCTTCGACGCGCTGGTCAAGGTGCGCAACTGGGAAGGCCTCACCGTGGCAGCGGCGGCACAGGCGGTCCAGCGCAGCGCATTCCCCGACGCGTACACGTCGTGGCAACCACTCGGCACCGCACTCGGCGCGGCTCTGACGGGATTGACGCTGACTCAGCTGACCTGCCGCCTTGGACATCCGGGTCTCGACGTCAAAGGCGCTAAGAGCTCAAGCGCCGCATCGACCTCCGCTTCCCCAGCGCCCCCGACTGCGCCCGTAACGGACCTGCCGATCGCGACCTCCCTGGTCGCCGCTGTATCCGGTCTCACGTCCGGGCTCGCTTCCGACTTGCAGATCACCGCGCCGACGGTCGTGGCCCACGGGACGAAGTCGGCCACGATCACCATCACCGGTCTGGCCCCTGTTGGCAGCGGCAACACGGTTGGCACCAACAGCGATGCCACGGCTGACCACCGCGCGGCAACTGTCGCGGCATGGGCACTGGCCCACGCCTCGGAGGGCATCACGTCGGTTGTCGCCGGCACGCAGGAATGGCGACCCGATCGCGACGGCTGGCATCCGACCAGCACCGTCGCGGCGTCCGGTGCCGTCATCATCACCGTCGCCACCCGCTAGCAGTTCGAGGTATTTGTCCGCGCCGTCGCGACTCTTCTCCTTCGTAGCCGCCCATCCAGCGGGCGGCCTGAGGAGGACCCCATGTCAGGAGACAGCAGGCGCATCGTTGGCGCCGCGAACCCACGGGCGCTGGCCGAACTGCGCGCCGGCCGCAAGATTGACTGGTCGGCCGAAGAAGACGGCGGCGCCAAACTCATCGCTCAACTGCTCGACATGCCACTGAGCAAGATCGTCGACCCGAAGCACGGCTCGCCCATCTACTCAGGAGTGCCGCTGCACTTCGGCGCGGGAGGAAGTCAGACCCCGGTCGACCCGTCGGTCGACCTGCGCAGGGTGTTCGAGACGACGCCTCGCGCGACGCAGTTGTTACACGACGATCTGCTCAGCGACGCGACGCTCAAGGGCGACGGGACGAGCATCCACCAGCTGTCCGCGCAAACTGCCGACACGCTCAGCACCGCATTGCGGAAGGTGTCGACAAGCCCGGTGCAAGTAGCCGACACGATGCACACTCAGCGCGCTGCGGAACTTGCCACGGCGACCCGACTATCCGAGCTCTCGTCGGCCACTTTCGTCGAGGCCGGTAAGTCACTCGGGCAGCTGAATCGCGACTACCTCATCCTGCCGCCTGGTTGGCTCAAGGACTTGCTCTCCGACCTCGACTTCGGCATGCGCGGTGAGTTCTTCGTTGACGGTCCGACGGCGACCGCGCCGGTGCAGGGCGGGCTCGGCGACTGCTGGCTCATCGCAGCAATGGCTGCGGTTGCATGGACGCATCCGGAGCTCGTTTCAGAGCGCACTCGCCGGGAGAACATCCCGGGCAGCGTCGATGCCGGAAACGCCGATCTGTACTTCGAGTTCACCGACCAGCTGACAATTCCAGTGCTGTTCTTCACCATCTCGATCCCGTTCGTCTTCAAGATGTGGATCGGCGAGGAGTTGCCGCAGACGGCCGATGGCGGCTGGATCTACGCGCGGTCGTCGGTGGCCGACGAAACCTGGCCCGCGCAGATCGAGAAGGCGGCCGCAGTCTGGCGCAGTGGTGGGAACGCCGACGACCCGCGCAGTAGCGACTATGCGCATCTCAATGGCGGCGACCCCGCCTGGGCGGTGCACATCTTGACCGGCGGAACTCCCTGGTACCACTGGGCGGACGCCGATGACACCTGGTCGACGATCCGCTCACACTGCTCGGGCCAGCGCGCGACGGACCCGCTCGTGGCCTGGACGTGGGGCAGCAGCGACGACTCCCCGAACAAGGTTGACTACGGCGACGCGCACATCGCGGCAAACCACGCCTACTCGATCCTCGGCACGTGGGAGACGAACAACCGCCAGTACGTGATCCTGCGCAACCCGTGGGGTTGGTACGAGGCGACCCTGAATAGTTACGCAGGTACCTGGACGACTCCGGAGAGTTGGGGCAACGACAATGCGCCGTTGCCCGGCGACGGTGTCTTCGCACTCGAGATCCACACGTTCCGCGAGTACTACATGGGCTTCGGCGGCGCGTCCTAACTCACGCGGAGGTCAACCGACGAGCGGCTTCGGCGACGCGCTCGTCGGTCGCGGTTAACGCGATGCGCACATGACGACGTCCGGCCGCACCGTAGAAGATGCCCGGGCCCGCCAGAATCCCGAGCTGCGCGAGCCACTTGATGCTGGCCCAGCAGTCCTCGTCGCGGGTCGCCCACAGGTACAGGCCCCCCTGCGAGTGGTCGACCGAAAAACCCGCGGAAACCAACGCGGGCCACAAAATCGCGCGCCGAGCACGGTAGCGAGCTCGTTGCACATCGACGTGTGCGTCGTCGTCGAGTGCGGCCACCATCGCCGCCTGTACGGGCGCCGGCACGATCATCCCGGCGTGCTTGCGGACCTCGAGCAGTTCGGCGATCAGTTCACCGTCGCCGGTGACGAAGCCGGCCCGGTAACCCGCAAGGTTCGAGCGTTTCGACAACGAGTGGACGGCGAGCAGTCCCGCATGTGAGTCACCGCACACATCGGGATGCAGCACCGACAAAGCCGGCACCTCGTCGTCCCAGCCGAACTCGAGGTAGCACTCGTCCGAGACCACGATGGTGCCGCGATCACGCGCCCAATCGACAACTTTGCGCAGGTGCTCGACGCCAAGCACCTGACCGTGCGGATTGGCGGGCGAGTTCAACCACAACATCGCCAGCGGCGCGGGCCCGACCGCGACCGTGCCGTCGACAACCATGGGCGTAGCGCCGGCCAGTCGCGCGCCGACGTCGTAGGTCGGGTACGCGAGCGCGGGAATGCCGACGCTATCGCCCGCGCCTATACCGAGCAGCGTCGGCAACCACGCGACGAACTCCTTGGCGCCGATGGTCGGCAGCACATTCGCAGGGTCGGCGCCCGTTACCCCGTGCCTACGGCGCAGCCAGCCGGCAGCGGCTTCGCGCAGCGCCGAAGTTCCGTACGTCGCCGGATAGCCGGGCGTATTCGTGGTTGCGGCCAACGCGTCTTGCACGAGGGCAGGGACCGGATCAACCGGCGTCCCGACGGAAAGGTCGACGACGCCGCCGTCATGGGCGCGCGCCATGGCGACATAAGGGGCGAGGCTGTCCCAGGGAAAATCGGGCAGCCCTAAGCCACGACGGCTCAGTGCTTCTCCTGCTCCTGCGGCGGCAACGCGGCGATCAGCGGGTGGTCCTTGGTGAGTGGACCGAGCTTGGACGCGCCACCTGGCGAGCCGAGATCGTCGAAGAAGTCGACGTTCGCCTTGTAGTACTCCTTCCACTGATCCGGGACGTCGTCCTCGTAGAAGATTGCCTCGACCGGGCAGACCGGCTCGCAGGCGCCACAGTCGACGCACTCGTCGGGGTGGATGTAGAGCATCCGCCCCCCCTCATAGATGCAGTCGACCGGACATTCGTCGACGCACGCCCTGTCCTTGAGGTCTACACAGGGCTGGGCGATCACGTACGTCACGGGGAGTCCCTTCCTCGAAAGCGGTGAACCGCACCTAGTATCGGCGCACCTGACCTCCTGTCGATGCTTGGGGTGTCCGGCGTGTCCATCGATTCGAGCCACGAGCTCTCCCCCGACGACGTCGGTGCCCGCGTGAGCGTGCGCTACCGCCTCGAATCGGGTGCGACGGACGTTGTGGGCGATCTTGAAATTCTGGACGGCGAACAGCTAGCGATCCGACGATCCGACGGCTCGTTGGCGGTCGTCTCGACTACTCAGGTGGTGGCGGCGCGAGTGGTCGGGGCCTCGCTGCTGGCGGCGCGCGAACTCGAGGAAGTGAGCGGCCGGATCTGGCCGGCGCCGGATGAGGAGTGGCTCGGTCGTTGGTGGCTGCGCTCCGCGGGAGGCTTCACGGCCCGGGCGGGCGCGGTGCGTCCGCTGGGTGATCCTGGTCGTCCGCTCGACGACGCGCTCGCGTACGTCGTTGAGTGGTACGCGAAGCGCGGACAGCCGGCCCTGATCCGGGTGGTGAGCGGCAGCAACTTGGGCGCAGAACTCGACCGCCGCGGGTGGGCTGTCGCGGCCGAGTGCGTCGTACAGACAGTCACCGTTGCTCGGTTGGCACGCCTGCTCGCAGCTCGCGTTCATGCAGGACCGTCGCCGGTCGTGCACACCGCCGCCGTCCCGCCGTCGTCGTGGCTAGGCCGTTATCACGGCGGATCGATCACACCGGTCGCTCTGCAGGTTCTGAGCGGGGCAGCTGATGTCATGTTCGCAACGATTGAGGACGGCGATTCGACGGCCCCTGCCGTCGCCATCGGGCGAGTAGCCGTCGAGCGGCCGTGGGCGGGATTCGCGGCCATCGAAGTCGATCCCTCGAAGCGGCGGCAGGGCCACGCGCGCACGGTCATGGTGACGCTGACGCAGTGGGCGGCGTCTCGTGGCGCGGTGCGTGCGTGGCTGGAGGTTCTCGCCGACAACCACCCGGCGTCGGCGCTGTACGCCACGCTGGGCTTCACCGCCCATCACCGTTACAGCTATCGCAGTCCGCCGCCGTAAGCAGTCGAGACGATGGTCAGCCCTTCGCCAGCAGCGACCGTTAGGCCGGCGAGCCACCACACAACTTCGCGCTACCTGCTGTCCGTGGAACCGTGATGTGCATCTGCACGGTGATCGAACCGCGCGCCGGGACAGACGGGGTCGTCGCACAATCGATCAGTCCTAAGGCTTGGGTCATCCCATCGGGACCGGCCGGGTTCTCGATGAGGGCTTGCCACGTCGGGCACGGATCCAATGTGATGCCGGTGGCGGCGGGCTAGATTCCGGAATCGGACGTGCGTGGAAGCTGCTCACGTCCAGTCCGCAGAAGGCATTGACGGGCGCGTTCAGTTCGAGGGTTGTCTGGTCCTGCATGCATCTTCGGTGCCGATGATCAGCTCCGCCTGTGCGGCCGGGGCAAGTTCGACTGGGCCCGGCGAGGGATCTTTCTGGATGAAGTAGGTGCCTTGTGTGAAGTTCATTTGCTGCCAGCGCCCGTCTTGCCAGCCCTGGAGACGGGTCGGATATCCCTGCAGCACACAGTTCTCGGTGCCCGTGTTGGTCAGCACGAACGGTTGCGACAAGTTCGAAACACGGCCGGGGGCGAGGAATCGGAGACCGGCGTACTCGGCGTGGCCGAGGCTGTGGCCACCGACGACAACTGGGACGCGGATATGGTGTCCGCGTTCCGCGATCGCCACTGGTAGCCGACCGAGACTGCCGCAACGACAACAGCGACCGCGACCGCCGAACCCATCGCTGCGGCATTACGCCGACGGTGGCGAACCTGCGATGGCGGCGACCATGCATCCGGTGTCGGCATGCATCACCGACGCGCGACCCAACACTGAAGTTGCACGAAACACTGAGGTTGCACGAAACACTGAGGTTGCACGAAGGATCAGCGGAGGGCCTTACCTTCTCGGCTCGTACTGCATCGCTATCGCGCCCGAAGCGAACTCCAGACGGTTCACGAGCTTCAGGTCAATCCGTGTGGACAGCCCCGCGAACAACGTCGGCCCGTGGCCTACGAGCGCGGGGTGCACAACGAACTCGTACTCGTCGATCAATCCCAGCTCCGCCAACGCGAGTGGCAGCTGCACGCCTCCCACGAAGAGTCCCTTGCCCGGCCCCTGCTTGAGCTGCTGAACGGCGGATCCCAGGTCTGCGTGCACGAGCTCCGCGTTCCAATCGACGCTGTCCAGGGTGCTCGACACGACGTACTTGTGTGCTGCGTCGATTGTTTGGGCGAACGGCTCCATCCAGTCAGGCATGTCCCACGTCGCCGGCAGCCGCCACGCTGCCTGCATCATTTCGTAGGTCACCCGGCCAAAGAGGAGTGCGTCGGCCTGTTCGAGGTTCTCGGTCGCGTGACGATGGAGGTCTTCGTCCGCGGCGAACACAGAATGATCGCAGCACCCGTCCAACGTGACGTTGATGGAATACCGAAGCGGACGCACCGCATAACAATATCCCTGCTTGTCTCTTGACACTTGCCTATGGCCGATAGTATTCCTATCATCGATAGGATCTACTGCCAGTCGGACTACGACGCGGAGTCACGTCCGACCGACGACCACCGACCACCCCCGGCCGCAAAACTTCGGCCGGATGAACCTAGGAGGCACATCGTGGCCGCAGTGATTATGCAGAGATGGGCTGGATTTTCTCCGGAGCAGTACGACGCCGTCCGCGACATCGTGGGCTGGGATCGGCATACGCCGGACGGGATGCGCTTGCACGTGGCTTCCTTCGACAGCGGGGTGCTCAATATGACCGATGTGTGGGACTCCGAGGCCCAGTTCATGACGTTCGTGCAGACGCAGATCATGCCGGCCGTCACGCAGCTGGGTATCGGCGGCCAACCGGAGATGGCCATCAGTTCGCTGTACGAGCTCAACGACATCGCCCCTGCGCAGACTCTCGCCAACGGATGACCCCGTTCTGTCGGATCGCCACATGGTGACGGCCGAACCAGATCGCAGGAAGGTCCGCCACGAGGCAAAGCGTGCCGAGATTCTTGGTCAGGCTTGGCTCCTCGCGCACCGCGACGGCCTCGCGGCGATCTCGCTTCGAGACCTGGCTGACAGTGTGGGCCTTCGCCAGCCGTCGCTGTATGTGTACTTCGAGTCGAAGCTGAACCTTTACGATGCCATGTTCGCCGACGGCTACCGCCAACTTCTGAGTTTCGTTGCGAGTCGCAACTATGTCGGCGATCCGCGCCGTGCTTTGGCACGTTTCCTCGGCGACCTCGTGCAGTTCTCAAGCGACGACATCGTGCGGCACCAAATGCTGTTCCAGCGCACCATCCCGGGGTTTGAGCCATCGGATCAGGCCTTCGCCTTGGCGCTGGAGTTCTACGAGGTCGCCCGCCAACTGATCGCTGCCGCAGGTGTCACTGACCAACGCAGCGTCGACATCTTCACCGCCCTGGCCAACGGGTTGGCCCACCAACAGGTAGCCAACGACCCAGGAGGCAAGCGCTGGGTTCGGTTGGCCAGCCAGGTCACCGAGATGTTCCTCGCCGACGTCGATCGACGTCGCACCACATCTCCACTGGCGAAGGGATCCCGACGACCATGAGTAGAACCCTTGACGTAAGCACCATTTCGCGGATCAAGCACGCCGAGGCAATGCGGATTGCCGACGTCGAGTCCCACAAGGTCGCCGCGACGCTACGCAACCTAGAGCCGAATGACTGGACCAAACCAACCGACTGCCCGCGCTGGGATGTGCGCGCGCTCGCAGCGCACATGGTCGGGTCCGCCGCCAGCCAGGCCTCGCCAAGGGAGTTCCTTCGCCAGGTCTTAGCCGGTCGCCCAGTAGTCGCCGAAATAGGCGCACAGTACTGGTGGGATGGGATGAACGAGATCCAGGTCCGTGAACGAAGCGACCTCGGCATCGATCAGCTCATCGCCGAATGGGACCACATCGCGCCGCGCGCGCTAAAGGCCCGCCGTAACATGCCCCGCCCCGTTGCAAAGCTGCCCCTACTTAAGCTGCCCGCCCCGGTCGGACGACAACCGCTCGCGTACCTGTTCGACGTCGGGTTCACCCGCGATACATGGATGCACCGCATTGACCTCGCGGAGGCCACCGGCAAACCGTTCAACCCTGACGCCAGTCACGACGGCCGCATCGTCGCCGACCTCGTCGCCGAGTGGGCAATCACCCACCACCTGCCATTCGACCTGGCGTTGACCGGACCGGCCGGCGGCCACTACACCCAAGGCACCGCTGGCGAGCACGTCACCATCGACGCCATCGAGTTCGCCCGTACCCTGGCCCAACGCGCCTCGGGCGACGGAGTTCTATCTCACCCGCTCCCGCTCTGAGCACGACTGCAACCCGACCGCTCAGCAACCCGTATCTAGGGTCAGACGCCGTCGTCGCCCATCTCCACCGCCTGGACCGAACGTGCGTCCGCGTGGCCGCATGCAGCCCTCCGAAGCCAGATCGCCAAGCCCCCTCATGGGCAAATTTGTGCGTCTCCCGTCACGACCTTCAGAGCGGGACGGCGTCTGCCATCTCGCAGAAATGCACTGGGATCTCCGCGCCGGCAATTGCCTGCACACCTTCAATCCGTCGTGCACAGGTCGAGCGCAACGTTGCAATAGCCGGGATCATTCTGGGCGGTCGCTTCGACCTCTTCGGCAAAGACGTCGGCAACGTCCCCTCCGAGCCAGGACTCGGCGTGGGCAGCGGAAGCGGCGTTTCCGACCCAACATCAACGGGTGTCGACGCCGCCACCAGTGGGGAAGCGACGAGCGACGGGGAGGGGACGACTGTCGAGGCCCCACCCGAGCCATCGCATCGGACCTCCCGCCAGCTACGACTCATGTAGCGCGACAGCCGGTTCCAGTAACGTCGCACGAGTCGGGGAGGAGATCAATGACGACGACACCCATCGACCGACCGGCGAGCGAGCTGTTGGCATTCGGCGAGGCCGAGCTGGTCGGCGTCCGCTTCATCGGTGGTGCCTATGCCGGAGCCGATCTCATCGAGCTCCGGACCCGCGGCGTGGTGTTCGA
>DASRZB010000533.1:0-2609 GCA_035653855.1 Acidothermaceae bacterium
AGGCGTGGGCACAGGCCGGCAAGCCGGACGTCGCAAAAGAACGTCTCGGCGTCGTGTTTGCCTCCGGTATCGGTGGCGTCACCACGTTGCTGAACCAGTACGACGTGCTGCGCGAGAAGGGTCCGCGCCGGGTCTCTCCACACACCGTGCCGATGCTGATGCCCAACGGTCCGGCGGCCGCGGTGGGTCTCGACCTGCAAGCTCGGGCCGGCGTCCACACGCCGGTCAGCGCCTGTGCGTCGGGAGCCGAGGCCATCGCGTATGGCCTGGAGATGATCCGCACCGGACGCGCCGATGTGGTGGTGTGCGGCGGTACCGAGGCCGCGATTCACCCGCTGCCACTCGCCGCGTTCGCCGCCATGCGCGCGATGTCGACCCGCAACGACGAACCGCTTCGCGCGTCACGCCCCTACGACAAGGGTCGTGACGGATTCATCATGGGTGAGGGCGCTGGCGCAGTAGTGCTCGAGTCTGAGGAGTACGCAAAGGCGCGCGGCGCGACGATCCTTGGCGAGATCGCGGGTGCAGGCATCACGTCCGATGGCTACCACATCGCAGCACCCGACCCTGAAGGTCGCGGCGTCGTTCGGGCGTTGCGCGCTGCCCTCGAGTCGGCAGACCTCTCGCCGTCCGACGTCACGCACATCAACGCACACGCGACCTCGACACCGGCCGGCGACGTCGCCGAAGCGAAAGCGATCCGCGAGGTGTTCGGATCCGCGGCCGACAACGTCGTTGTCAGCGCACCGAAGTCGACGTTCGGCCACCTGCTCGGAGCGGCCGGCGCCGTCGAAGCAATCGCCACGCTGCTGTCGGTGACCCAGCACATCGTCCCGCCCACGCTGAACCTCGACGACCGTGACGACGACGTCGACCTCGACGTCGTGACCGTTGATCCGCGGCCGTTGCGCGAAGGTCCCGCAATCTCCAACGCGTTCGGATTCGGCGGCCACAACGTGGTACTCGTCATCCAGCCGGCCTGACCCCACACCCCTCAGGAACGGACAACCTGTGACCACGACCTCGCCTGACGAAACAGCACTCGACCCGCGCTCGCCTCGTGCTCGCCTTACCGCATTGTTCGACGAAGGCACGCTCGACACGATAACGGCGGACGACGACAGCGGCGTTCTCGTCGGCGTCGGCCGGATGCTTGGCACCGCCGCGGTCGCCTTCGCGTGTGACCCGACGATCCAGGGCGGTGCGATGGGCATTGCGGGATGCACGGCCATCGTGACTGCGTACGATCGGGCTTTGCTCGACGGCGTCCCGATCGTCGGCTTGTGGCACTCAGGTGGCGCCCGATTGCGTGAAGGTGTCGAGAGCCTCGACGGGGTCGGCCGGGTGTTCGCGGCGATGACGCGCGCGTCGGGCAAGGTGCCACAAATCTCCGTCGTGCTCGGACCTGCGGCGGGCGGCGCAGCCTACGGTCCTGCACTCACCGACATCGTCATCATGGGTCCGGCCGGCCGCATCTTCGTCACCGGTCCCGACGTCGTGCGAAGCGTCACCGGTGAGGACGTCGACATGGAACGTCTCGGCGGTGCCGAGGTGCATGGTCGTCGCAGTGGCGTCGTGCACATCGTTACCGACAGCGAGGAAGACGCCCTCGAACGGGCGCGCGCGCTCACCGACCTGCTCGGCAACCAGGGCAAGATCGGCGACACCGAAATCGTCGACACGAATCTCGAATCGTTGCTGCCCGAGGGGGCGAAGCGCGCCTACGACGTGCACCCACTGATCAACGGCGTCCTCGACTCCCCCGGCGTCGAGCTGCACGCGAAGTGGGCACCGAACATCGTCACCGTGCTCGGTCGCCTCGGCGGCCGCACCGTCGGTGTCGTGGCTAACAACCCGTTGCGCCTCGGCGGCTGCCTCGACGCAACGAGCGCGGAGAAGGCAGCCCGCTTCGTACGCACCTGCGACGCGTTCGGCGTCCCACTGGTGGTCGTCGTCGACGTCCCCGGTTACCTGCCCGGACTCGGCCAAGAGTGGGACGGCGTGGTGCGCCGCGGCGCGAAACTGCTGCACGCTTTCGCCGAGGCAGTGGTGCCGCGGGTGACCCTGATTACCCGCAAAGCGTACGGCGGTGCTTACATCGCGATGAACTCGCGGGCGCTCGGTGCCACGTTGGTACTTGCGTGGCCGGGAGCCGAGGTTGCCGTCATGGGGTCAGTGGCGGCGGTCCGCATCTTGCACCGGCGCAAGCTGGCCGAGGTTGGCGAGGCACTGCGGCCCTCACTGGAGCTTGAGCTCGCGGCCGAGCACGAGAAGCTCGCGGGAAGTATCGACAAGGCAGTCGCGATTGGCGTCGTCGACCGTGTCGTGGCGCCAGCGAAGACGCGTACCGCGATCGCGGACGCAATTGCGGCAGCGCCTGCGCGGCGCGGATCGCACGGCAACATCCCGCTGTAGCAGGGGCCCTACACGACCTGATGCAGCCAGCGAACGGGAGCACCGTCGCCGGCGTAGCGGAACGGCTCGAGTTCGTCGTCCCAGGGCTCGCCAAGCAACCGCCTCAGGCTGTCGAGCGGACCGCGCCCCTCGACGTCCGTCTCGATCTTGCCGATCGGCACGTCGCTGGTCAGCAACTGTCCGGTGAGCAGGTG
>DASRZB010000534.1:0-2024 GCA_035653855.1 Acidothermaceae bacterium
GCTCACGAGCGCCTATCCCTGGTGGTCGGGGTCATCGCGTTCGGAGTCACCGCTCATCGTGGTTGCTCCCCGCGAGTTGTTCGACAGCATGCTGGAGGATCGGCGTCAAAACCGCCATCCCGTCACGCACCCCGCTCGTCGATCCAGGCAGATTCACGATGAGCGTGCGTCCGGCGACACCGGCAAGGCCACGACCAAGAACAGCAGTCGGGACGTCGATGCGTCCCGTCGCGCGAATCGCTTCGGCGATTCCCGGCACCTCGTAGTCGAGCACCTGCGCGGTCATCTGCGGAGTCTGGTCGCGCGGGCCAAGACCGGTCCCACCGGTGGTGACGATGACGTCGTAAGCGGCCTCGATACCCGACCGCAAGGCGACCTCGACCGGAGCGCCATCGGGCACCACGATCGGACCGTCCGCCTCGAACCCGATCGACTGAAGTGCGTCGATGATCAGCGGACCGCCCTTGTCGGCGTACATCCCGCCCGACGCGCGGTCGGACGCCGTGATCACCAGCGCCCTCGGTGTCGGCATGACGAGAAACTAGTGCATCGCCAGAACTGGCCGGGCCCGAGGGATGCGTTCTCGGGCACTTTGCTCTGCCGCTATATGTGGGCAGCTCAGCTCTGCCGCTATATGTGGGCAGAGCAAAGCGCGCGAAAGAGTGAGGCAGCGGTCAGGTTGGGCGGGTCCAGGTGCCGCTGGAGCCGCCGGTCTTCTCCTCGACCCGGATGTCGGTGATGACGGCGCCAGGGTCGACCGCCTTCACCATGTCGATCAGCGCGAGGCCGGCGACAGCCACGGCGGTGAGCGCTTCCATCTCGACACCGGTGCGGTCGGCAGTGCGCGCGGTCGCGACGATACGCACCGAATCGTCCTCAACGGACAGGTCAACCGTCACGCCGTGCAACGCGATGGGGTGCGCGAGCGGCACCAGGTCGGGTGTGCGCTTCGCGCCTTGAATCCCGGCCAGCCGCGCGACCGCGAGCGCGTCGCCTTTGGGCACCCCACCGCCGCGCAGCAACGCAACAACGTCCCCCGACACGAGAACGCGACCGGACGCTGTCGCCGTCCGCGCCGTGATCTTCTTGCCTGAGACGTCGACCATGTGTGCGGCGCCGCTGGAGTCGAGATGGGTGAGCCGCTTCACGACTGGCGCCGCTCGAGCATCATCACCGATACGGTCGCGCCGGTCGGGATTTCAGAGACGTGGTCGGGCGCGACGATGAACGCGTTCGCCAGCGCAAGGTCGGCGACCAGGTGCGAGCCCATACCACCGACGGGCGCCACGACGTACGCGCCGTCGTTGACGTCGAGACGCGCGCGTACGTACGCGCGCTTCCCTTCGGTCTTGGTGATCGGCTGTGCCAACCGGGCGCGAACGAGCGGGCGATACAGAGGCAGGACGCCGAGCATGCGACGAATGGCTGGCCGCACAAAGACTTCGAACGACACGTATGCGCTGACCGGATTGCCGGGCAGCGTGAAGATCGGCGTCGAATCGGGGCCGACCGTGCCGAAGCCCTGCGGCATGCCCGGCTGCATCGCGACCTTCAAGAACTCGACCGTGCCGAGCCGCGACAGCACCGCTTTCACCGTGTCGTACGCGCCGGCACTCACACCGCCAGTGGTCACCACGAGGTCGGCGCGCACCAGCTGGTCCTCGATGAGCGACATGAGTTTGGTGGGGTCATCGGGAACGATGCCGACCCGGTAGGCAATAGCGCCGGCTTCACGGGCGGCAGCAGAAAGTGCATAACTGTTCGACTCGGTGAGTTGCGCCGGCCCTGGTTCGACGCCGACGTCAACGAGTTCATTGCCGGTCGAGAAAATGACGACCCGAGGACGTGGACGGATCAAGACCCGAGCGCGTCCGATCGCGGCGAGCAGACCGATCTGGGCGGCCCCGAGTGAGGTGCCTTTCGTCAACACCGTCTCGCCGGCGGTGACATCTTCACCCTCGCGCCGGATGCTCAACCCGGCCGGTGGCGCGTAGTTGATACGAACGCGAGCCACCCCGCCGTCC
>DASRZB010000535.1:0-2637 GCA_035653855.1 Acidothermaceae bacterium
GACGGTGGCCAGTGCGCTGATGGTTGACTACGTATTGACCGTCGCAGTCTCAGTGAGTTCCGGTGTCGCCAACATCACGTCGGCGGTGCAGTCACTGCAGGGGCATGAGGTCGCGTTATCCGTCGGGATCGTGCTCATCATCATGGTGCTGAACCTGCGCGGTATCCGCGAGTCAGGGACCGCCTTTGCGATCCCGACCTACGCCTTCATCGTCGGCGTCTCGGTGCTTATTGCGGTGGGATTCACCAAGCTCTTCACGGGACACAAACTGCTTGCCGAGAGCGCCGGCCTGCACGTTGTGCACCCTGCTCACTACAGCGGCTTCGTGCTGGTGTTCTTGTTGCTGCGCTCGTTCGCCTCGGGGTGTACGGCGCTGACGGGAGTCGAGGCGATAAGTAACGGCGTCCCATCGTTTAGGCCGCCCAAGAGTGACAACGCTGCCGCCACCCTCGCGATGCTTGGGGCCCTGGCCGTCACGATGTTCCTTGCGATCACCGCGCTCGCGATCCACAGTCACGTCCACGTTGCGTTGAAGGCGAGCGAACTCGGATTGCCGGCTGGGTCACACCAGAAGACTGTTATTGCCCAGATCGGCGCCACGGTTTTCGGCGGCGACCGGACGCTCGGGTTTTACTACCTGCAGGCCGTCACAGCGTTGATCCTGGTGCTCGCGGCCAACACGGCGTTCAACGGATTCCCTGTGCTGGCGTCGATTCTGGCGCGCGACGGATACCTACCCCGCCAGTTGCACACCCGTGGTGACCGACTCGCCTTCAGCAACGGGATCCTTTTGCTGGCTGGCTTTGCGATCCTGCTGATCTTCGCGTTCTCCGCGTCGCCGACTCGATTGATCCAGCTGTACATCGTCGGTGTGTTCGTGTCGTTCGTGAACAGCCAGTTCGGGATGATTCGACATTGGAATCGCAACCTGCCGCTGACGACGGATCCGGCCCGCCGGCGGCAGATGTACCGATCTCGGGTGATCAACTCGATCGGCGCGGTCGTGACGTCACTCGTCCTCGTCATCATCCTCATTTCGAAGTTTGAAGAGGGTGCGTGGATCGCGATCGTCGCGATGATCGTGCTCTACGTGATGATGCGCGGTATCAGGAAGCACTACGACATGGTGAAGGCCGAGCTCTACGCCGACGTTGACGCCGAGCGAACCTTGCCCTCGCGCGTACACGCAATTGTGCTGTTATCGAAGCTGCATAAGCCCACAATGCGGGCGCTGGCCTACGCACGTGCGACCCGACCGTCGGTACTCGAAGCAGTGACCGTCAACGTCGACAGCGAGGAAACCGCTGCGCTCGAAGCAGAATGGGAACGTCGCGGGCTCCCAGTGCCCTTGAAGGTGCTCGACTCGCCGTACCGCGAAGTGACCCGCACGATCGTCGACTACGTCCGCTCGATCCGCCGGAACAGCCCGCGCGACGTCATCACCGTCTTCATCCCCGAGTATGTCGTCGGCCGCTGGTGGGAGCATCTCTTGCACAACCAGAGCGCATTGCGGCTGAAGGGTCGATTGCTCTTCTCACCCGGCGTGATGGTGGTGAGCGTGCCGTGGCAACTTAAGTCGTCCGCGCAGGCGGCCGCGCAACTCGACGAGGCATTGACGCCAGACGGACCGACCGGCGCGTGACGCCATTGGCCGTCGGTGCGCTGATCGAAGTCGAGGTCGGCCCGCCTGCGCATGGCGGTTCCTGTGTAGCTCGACACATCGGGCAGGTGGTGTTCGTGCGGCACGCCCTGCCTGGCGAGCGGGTGCGTGCGCGCATTACTGAGCAGTCGAAGCACTTCGCGCGCGCCGATGCGATCGATGTGCTGACCGCGTCGGTTCATCGCGTCGTCCCGCCGTGTCCTGCTGCGAAGCCAGGCGGGTGCGGCGGCTGCGACTGGCAGCACGCGGACGCCGGGTATCAGCGCGACATCAAGGCCGCGATCGTCATGGAGCAACTGCAGCGACTGGCCGGCATCACCCGCACTGTCGTCGTCGAAGCACTGCCCGGCGACGGGTTCGGCTGGCGCACCCGCGTGCGTTTCTCGGTCGACGGAACAGGTCGCGCAGGATTTCGGCGGCATCGCTCACACCAGGTCGAGGTGATCGAGCGCTGCCCGATCACCCACCCGCTCGTCGAAGCGGCCGGCATCGAAAGCAGTCGATGGGACGGCGTGAGCGAGGTCGAGGTCGCGGCATCGGTGGGATCGGGCGAGCGTCTCGTCCGCACGGCCGCGGGCCGGGGCGCGACAATGCGGGTACGTGAGGGCGGCCCGCTGTCCGAAGCGGCGGCCGGGCGCAGTTGGCGGGTGAGTCCCGGCGGATTCTGGCAGGTGCACCCGGGCGCGGCCGACGTGTTGACTGATGCGGTGATGACGGGATTGCGTCCGCGCGTCGGCGACCGGGCACTCGATCTCTACGCGGGTGTCGGCTTGTTCGCCGGATCGCTTGCGGTCGCTGTCGGAGCCCGCGGCTATGTCACCGCAGTCGAGTCGTCGACCGTCGCGACGAGGGATGCGGCAACGAACCTGGCTGACCTGCCGCAGGCGCACCTGGTGCGAGCTGATGTCGCGACAGCGTTGGGCCGTCCCGAGCAGTTTGGTGCGGTCGACATCGTCGTCCTCGATCCGCCGCGATCA
>DASRZB010000536.1:0-11267 GCA_035653855.1 Acidothermaceae bacterium
GGTTCCAACCTCGGCTTCGCGGGGGCCGCCGAGATCGCCGTTCGTGAGGCAACGACGCCATTCGTCGTCGTCCTGAATCAAGACGCGCGCCCCGAACCGGGCTGGCTTGCCGCGCTACTCGCCCCACTGACCGCGCCGGACGCGCATCGCATCGCCGCCGTCACTAGCAAGGTGATCTTCACCGCGGACGGTCGGTTGAACAACACCGGCGTGATCGTGGGCCGCGACGGTTACGGCCGCGATCGAGGGTTTGGCCAGCCGGACGACGGTCGGTTCGCCGAACCCGAGGACGTCTTTGCCTTCTCTGGCACCGCGGCAGCGTTACGCGTGGTGGCAGCTCGCGACGTCGGCTCCTTCGATCCTTCGTTCTTCCTTTACTACGAGGACACGGATCTCTCGTGGCGTCTGCAACTTGGTGGTTGGCGAGTGCGCTACGCGCCCGACGCTGTTGTGCGTCATGTGCACGCCGCGTCGACGGACGTGTCGTCCAAGGCTTTCGCCTTCTACAACGAGCGCAACCGGCTGCTCATGGTGGCGAAATGTGCGCCCCGATCTCTTGCGGTGAAGGAGGTTCTGCGGTTCGCCGGCATCACGGTGATATTGCCTCTGCGGCGACTCATGCGTGTCGATATTCCGAAGGGTCATCAGTTCCGCACAGCGACGCGCGTGCGCGTGCTTGCGTCGTTCACGCGGATGCTGCCCTCGGTACTCACGAAGAGGCGCGCGGTCTCGCGGATCTGCCGACGCCCGCGTGCAGAAGTGGCCCGCGAACTCAGCTAGCCCTAACGGCGTTGAAGTCCAGCGCACGTTCTTGCGTGCGCTGGACTTCAACGCTTCGTAGAAATCAGCCAGTTGCGACGGACTGCGCGACTTCGCTCAGCACCACGTCGGCGACTGCTGATGTGCCGCCGAATGCTTGCACTGCGGCGATTCCTCCAGCATGGGTGCTCAGGTAGCTCGTGATCGGCTCAGGCAGCGCGCCTGCGGGTGGGACGAGGAGCATGGGTTGTTTCGCCGCACCTGCGACTGGTCCGGCCGCGAGCGCGTCAGGGAAGTTCGCGCCTGACGAGACCGAAACACCCGTCGTCGTCGGGAAGAACGCGAGCGCGACTGCGTCTGATGTCGCGTATCGATCAGCGCCGGCAATGCCGATCGCCGACGGATCCGCATACGCGGCCGGGCCGCCAACGGCGTATCGACTCGTTGCATGCGCGGTCACGTAGGTCGAGGTTGCTGCGACTTGCGCGGCGCCGTTCGTGAGCAAGATCGCGCCGTGCATTGCCACCGCTGCGGGCACGGCCGACAGTGCATCGGGGAAGTTGGTGCCACTCGCCTCGAAGACCGTTGGCGGGTTGCCCATTGCCCCAGCAATGGCGACGGCCGTGGTGTACCGATCAGCACCCGCAATCCTCGTTGGCACATCGCCCATAGCCGTGATCGCATTGGCCACGGCGTCCGATAGTGCTGATGTACCGCCGAGGAGATACACGGTGCCGCCCTTCGGCAGCACTCGCTGGATTTCTGCCGACGTCACCGCATCAAGTGAGCCGGACGACGTGAGTAGCAGCGGTGCGTGCTTCGCGGCCGCCAAGGGGCCGCCAGCGAGAGCGTCGGCGAACTGGTCCGCGCGGGCGAGAACCACGGCAGATGCGCTGCCGGCATTGGGAAACGCCGACGCAGACGCTGCGACAGCGGTCGATTGACGATCGGCTCCGGAGACGCGAGTCGGCGTGACGGACGACGATCCGCCGGTAGAGAGCACCCACGTATCGCCCAGGTACGACGTGCTGCCGTTACCGCCGAACAGCACCAACTGGCCCGTCGCCGCATCATAATTCTCAGCTGCCAGCACGCGAGCTGGTGGCGCCGGTGACAGCGTCACCTGTTGCCAAGCCGACCCGTTCCACGACCACGGATTGGTGAGCACGCCGTTACCTCCGTGCGTGAGGTCCGAGCCGCCGTAGGTCATCACCTGCCCGTACGCCGGGTCATAGGTCATCGAGCTGAAGTCAACGCCGCCTGTCGTGTTGAGTGCCGCTTCGCGCTTCGTCCACGTGGTGCCGTCGAACGTCCACGTCTCGATCGGCCCGTTGTCGATGCCCGGAGACTCTCCCTCGTACCAGGTCGCCGTGACCAGCAGGAGGTCCTTATTGGCACCGTCGTAGGTCATGGAGCAGATCTGCGCGTTGTTGCCTTGGGGGCTGACGTCGGGCGTCGGCAGCTGCACCCAGTTGCCACCTCGCCAGGTCCACGTCTGCCACGTCAAGACCGGGGCAAACCGCGTTCCAGTAGCCTGCAGGCCGTAGAGCACCAGCTCACCGGTTGCGGTATCCGTTGCCATGCAACTACCCGAGAGCGCCGGCGATTGCGCGGGGTGTTCAGTGGTCCACTGCGAGCCATTCCAGGTCCAGGTGCCGTCGGCGCCGAGCACGACCAACCGCTTGGACGCTGGGTCGTAGGCGATCACGGAGTTGGCCAGCCCGGGCGTGACCGACGTGGCGTGCTTGCTCCACGATGCTCCGTCAAACGTCCACGTGTCGTTGTCGATCACGGCCGGTGTCGGAAAGAAATCTCCACCACCCCCGACCAGAACAACCTGGCCGGTCGCAGGATCGAACGCCGACAGCGTGGAGGAGCGTGCGGACGGCGAAATTGCGGGCGTCAGTTTGGTCCACACGGGACTAGTCGACGAGGCCGCCGCGAGAACCGCTGGCGTGCCAGCCGGCAGCGGACCCGCCAGGGCACCACTCGCCGTCCCGATTGGTACTGCGCTGACCGCCATCGCGACAGCGACAACTGCTCCGACCCGCATTGCGGCCCCTCTCGTCAGGCTGATAGACGAGAGATACCCGCCGAAGGTTGTCAGGACACCCGACCGCGACGGCTACGAGGTGTTGACCGCCTTGCAACCTAGTGACGTGTTGGTATCGCCGCGGCCGACGTTGATCCCAAACGCGCACACAGTGTGCTTGCCGGCCTTGACTGTCACCGGCAACGCGAACCCGTGCGCAGCACCGAACGGCGGGTATTCCGCCGCAACGTCGGGCCTCGCCACCGAGGCCGTCTGCTGCAGCGCAACCACGCCGTCGACATAGATCGCCACTTCGATGGACGACGCGGTGTTGGGGTCTAGCGCCCAGCCGGTCGCCGTCAAAGATCCCTTACCGCCGACGACCGATTCGAGATGTCCGATCGGGTTGCCACTGGGCACCGTGACCGTCGTACAGCCCAGCTTCGGGTTGCCATCGCCGGGCCCGGTGTTCAGGCCGTAGACGCAGACCTGATCCTTACCCGCCGGCGCATTGACCGTCAGCGAGTACCCGTGCTGGTCGCCGAACGGCGGGTAGCTGGCTGCGACGTCCGGCCGAGAGATGTTGGCGACACCGTCGGATGCGAGCTTGCCGTTGACGTAGACCGCGACGCCGATCGGGTTGGCCGTGTTCGGGTCGATGGTCCAACCCGTGACCGTGACGGCACCTGACGACGGCTTCGCACTCTCAAGATTACCGATCGGACTGCCGGAGCTGACCTTCACGGATGCGCAGCCCAAGCTCGGGTTCGTCGTGCCGAGACGCTGGTTGATCGCGTACGCGCAGACCTGATGCGTACCACCCGACACGTTGACCGAGGTCGAGAAGCCGTGAGTAGCACCCCACGCCGGGTAGACATTGGCGACGTCTGGCCGCGACACGTTCGCGATCGTCTCGCCGGTCAGCTTGCCGTCGACGTAGACATCCACGATCAGCGGCGCAGCGGTGTCGGGATCGATCGTCCAGCCCTGCACCGTTAGCACTCCAGCCTTACCTGAAGCGGTGTTGAGGCTGCCGATCGGGTTGTTCGTCGGAACGGTCGCACCGATGCAGCCAAGCTTCGGGTTCGTGGTGCCGGTTCCGACGTTGATGCCATAGGCGCAGATCTGGTGTTGACCAGCGGGCAAGTCGACGGTGGTGTCGAATCCGTGCGTCGTGCCATAGGCGAAGTAGATGTTGCCGACGTCAGGTCGATCGACACCGGCCAGCGTGCGGGTGAGGAACTTGCCGTCGGCGTAGAGGTCGACGTTGATCGGCGCGGTCGAGTTCGGGTCGATCGACCAGCCCGTCGTGCGCACACCGCCCGGCCACAACACGGCGCTGCCGATGCTGCCGAACGGGTTCGGGCCGTACGTCGCCGCGCGCAAAACGCCCCAGATTGCCGGGTCCTCGTTGCCGAATGACCACATGGCGATGCCACCGAGGCCGTACTTACCAACAAGGGGCAGCCGCGCCTGTAGCGACTCGGCGTCGTCGTACCAGACCGTGTGGTGCGCGCCCGCCGCGTCGGTGTAGGTGAAGAACGGCGAACCGTCTTGCACCGACCATTGCCGCGTCGCGTGGTACTGCGCCATCAGATTCGCAGCTTGCGTGTAGGAAACCGCGCTCCCGCGGTTGGTCTTGCTCGACCAGTCATAGCCGTACAACGGCACGCCCATGTACAGCTTCGCGGGCGGGATCACACTCGACGCGAACGCGATGATCGGGTCGACCCAGCTGATGCCACTGACCGGTCCACCGGGGTAGCCGGTGCCTTGCGCATGTTCGTCGTAGGTCATGATCCGCACCCGGTCTGCGTAGCGACCGATCGTCGGGTAGTCGTAGACCTGCTGCGCCGGCGACCCGCCGGGCTCGCTCAGCTTCGTGATGACGTCGACCGCGAGGATCATGCCGCGCGCATGCAGAGCTCCAGAAAGTTCTTGCACCATCGCGTCGAAACCGGCGCGGGTCGGCGCAACCAAGTTCGGGTTGCCGTTCGCGAAGAACGCCATGTTCTCGTAGTCGAGGTCGATGCCGCTCGCGTGATAGCGAACAGCAATTGCGATCAGAGCCTGCTCTTGCTGCTGACGCGTCGTCGGGTTCGACAAGATGCCCGCCATCACACCGCCGCCGGTGCCGTCAGTAACCGTGATCGTCACCGGGACGTCGTGGCTGCGAATGCTCGAAACGGACGATGTCAGTTGCGCATCAGGGGTGGTACCTGACGGCACGATGCTGGTCGCGCTGGCCGCGTGGAACCAGAACTCGGAGACGTCGGAGAACAGGTCGGGGTTCAGGCTCGCATCGGAGGTGCCATTGGCGAGTTGGTAGTACGTGATCCAGCCCGAGACCTGCCGCTGCGGCGTCGCCGCTTGGGCAGCTGGAGCGGCAACGGTGGCAGCCGCTGTGACGATGCCGCCGAAGGCCAGCGCCACCGCGAGACCGAACACGACAGGACGACGGGGAAGGACAGTCACAGCGAAATCTCCTAGCCGAGCATGCGACCGGGGGGAAGGCCGGTCGGTCAGGCGTGAACGGTCATGCAGCCTAACGATGGATTCGTGGTGCCTGGTCCAGTATTGATGCCATACGCGCAGATTTGGTGCTTTCCGGCACTTAGCGTGATCGGCGCGGCGAAACCGTGAGCGGGACCCCAGCCCGCGTAGAGCGCCGCGATGTCAGGCCGCCCGGCGTCGGCGGTGGTCCGGATGACCAGCTTCCCGTCGACATAGACGTCTACCGGGATCGATTCGTTGCTGTCGGGGTCGATCGACCAGCCACTGGCCACCCAGCCGGTCGCGGATTTGCTCACTTGATCAAGGCTGCCGATCGGATTGCCGTCGCCGGTGATCTGCACGCAGCCGAGCACCGGGTTGGTCGATCCGGCGCCGACGTTGATGCCGTAAGCGCACAGCGTGTGCATGCCGGGCGTGAGTTTCGCGGAGATGCTGAACCCGTGCAGCGTCCCGTACGCCGGGTTGATCGCGGCGGCTTGCGTCGCCCCGTCGAGGTTCGCGGTCGTCATGCCCGCCCACACGCCGTCCAGATAGAGGTGCACGGCGATCGGACCGGTGACGTCCGGGTCGAGAGCCCAGCCGGTGACGGTGGCGACGCCGTCCGTCACGCTCGCGAGTGAGACGCCTCCACGCGGGTTGCGATTGAGCGTGATCGTCGTGCACTTCAACAACGGGTTCGTGGTACCGATGCCGATGTTGATCGCGTACGCGCAGATCGAGTGGGTGCCCTGTCCGGGCTTCACGACGATGCTGAAGCCGTGGTCAGGGCTGTAGCCGGGATACGCGTTGCCGACGTCGTCGCGTTCGAGGTTCGCCGTCGTCGCCCCGGACCACACACCGTCGACGTAGACGTGCACAGTGGCCGGGCTTGCGGTGTCAGGATCGATCGCCCAACCGGTCAGCTGCACGCCGGTGCCGATGTCGGTCACCGACTCGAGGTTGCCGAACGGGTTACCGCTCGGCAGCGTTGCGCTCGTGCAATTCAGCGTCGGGTTCGTGACGCCGTCGATGCCCTTGACGCACACGGTGTGCGTTCCGCCAGTGGTCTGGAACGTGCCACTGAAACCGTGGTACGGACTCGTGTTGCCGTACGCCGCGCCAACGTCAGGCCGTGACTGGTTCGCCGGCAGCCGGCCCGCCAACGCGTTGTCGATGTAGACGTCGACGAAGTCGGGCACCTCCTTGCTGATGCTGTTGAAGGACCAGCCCTTGACACTCAAGATCCCCGGTCCGGCGCTACCGGCTGTTTCGAGGTGACCGATCGCGGTACCCCTGTTGAGGATCACCGGTACCTGACTCGGGCCACCCCCCGCCGTCCAGTAGTTGGATCTGAGCCCGAGGTAGGTGTTCGTGCTCACCGTGGCGTTACTGCCAACGACTTGGACGGCGACGATGCGGCCGCCGAAGTCACCTGCGCCATCGCGGGACGTGACCTCGATTCCTTGCACCGTGCCGACCGTCGGGTAGGCGGCCTGGAGTGCAGCGGCGGTGATCTGCGTGGTCCAGTCGTGGTTGGGATCGATGGCCGCGGTGTCGTAAGGATCAGCTTCGGCGACGAGATACGGCCGGGCACCGGGCGCAACCTGGCCGCCATTGCTCGCCGAGAACTGCGTGAACGCGGGCGCTCCTTGGAAATAGAGCGCGACGCCGCTCGTGGCATCGACGGCGGGTGAGGCGTTCACGCCTTCGATGGTGTTAACAGTTCCATTGGCCGCGACGATCGCTTGACCGCCGTAGACCTGGCAGGCAGTCGTGTCGCAGATGTCCCACGCAGCGGTCGGGGTCGCGACGGACAGCGCGTACGAACGCGCGGCGACGGCTTGCGACTGCAATGCAGCCGGCAACGCCCAACTGTCGGGCATCTCCCTCGGCACCACGCCGTACAGGTACGACTGCATGTCGAGCACGTTGACTGCACCGGCAGTTGTCGGGCTTAGACGCACGACACGAATCGAGCCGCGATACTGGCGCGACGTGCCGTCACCGTTGTACATGCGCACGCCACCTGGCGTGGTGAATGTGACCGGGCCCACGGTGTCGGCGGTTGAGCCCACCATGAACGGCTTCCAGGTCTGGTCGGTCGGATCGAGGAACAGGATGTGCATCGCGGTCGCGTCGATCTGGACCTTGTACATCGCAGTCGGGCCGTTCGCGGTTGCGCCGGTCGCCTGGTCGGTGACGGTCATCGGCTGTCCGGGCGGAGCGACCATCGTGATGCCGCTCGAGTCGTAGGCAGTGAGGTGCACGCGAATCGGCGGATTGCCCACCTGCTGCTGCGTCGTGCCGGGGTAATAGAAGCTGAGGATCTGCGACGCGGTCAGCCCCTGCTGCGCCGCTCCGAATGCGCCGTACTGACTCATCCCGATGCCGTGCCCGAAGCCGTGGCCGGTGATCGAGAAGACGCCGTTGGCCGGGACGGGAACGAAGTCATCAGCCAGCGCTGGTGACGCCTGCACGACGAGCCCGGTCGTGATGCCGGCCACACCGGCTATGGCGAGTGCAAAACTCGCGATCACGCGTCCGATACGGGACGTCGGAGTGGCAACCTGCACGCGGGCGCTCCAGTGTTTTGCGACAACGGGGCTGTCGGGGGAAGGGCTGGTGGGTACCCCGCGGCGCCGAGCCCCACACTGATGTCAGCCTCGTCACACTAACCGCACAAGTCACAAGACTTTCGCAGGACACGGGAAATCGGCGAAGAAACGACCCTGGGGCCGAGGCATTGAAGTCGAGCGCTCGCTCTAGCGTGCGCTGGACTGCAACGCCCCTCGGGCCGCCCTCCCGGCGACCCTCAACGCGTAGCAATCGCTGTCGCCGCCAGCGCCTACGCCTCGTGGCACGTGTGTGAGCTTTGTGGCATCATTGTCATATGGATGCCACAGTGGTCCTTGGGCAGCAGGGTCGGCTTGTCATACCGGCCGACCTGCGGGCTGAGCTCGGGCTCGCCCCTGGCGATCGGCTGCACGTACAGCTGGCAGGCCGACGGCTGGTGGTTCAACGACAAAAGGACGCTGTTGACGAGTTGCGCGGTCTCGCGAACAGGGTGCCGAAGACTCGCTCGCTGGTTGAGGAACTCCTAGCCGAGCGTCTCTCTGCGGCTCTTGCTGAATGACGCCGCGCGCTCCGAAATATGTGACAGAGGCGTCCTGACGTGACGGTTCTCGACGCGTCAGCGATTCTTGCGCTCGTGCATGACGAGCCCGGTGCCGCTCTGGTCGCCGCGGCTCTCGGATCGTCGACACTCGGTGCGGCGAACTTGGCCGAGGTCATCAGCAAGCTTGTCGACGCCGACGTCGACGTCGCGCGAGTGCGCGAGTTGCTGTCGGCCGCCGGTGTAACGATCGAGCCCGTCCTCGAACAGGACGCCGAACTTGCCGGTGCGATGCGTGCACTTGCCGGCGGGAGGTCTTTGTCGCTCGGCGACCGTTGCTGCCTCGCACTCACCGTGCGCAGCGACCCACCCGAGGTCATGACCGCCGACAGTGCGTGGGCTGGTCTCGACCTACCGATCCAGGTGCGATTGCTCAGGTGATCGCCGCCGGGCCGTCGCTCAAGTGTTGAAGTCCAGCGCTCGTTCTTGCGTGCGCTGGACTTCAACGCTCATCGTGTCAGGCGGCGATCAGGCCAAACGCAATACCGGCGCGCCGAAGCTGTGCCTCGACGGTCGGCATGTCAACTCTGAACGCAATGCTCGGAAAGCGAAGGATGCGATCGCCACCAATGACCAAATCGTTCTGCCTCCGGGCATCGTTCCAATAGTTCAGCGTGAGTAGATGCAGGCCCCCATCAACCTCGACTGCGAAGGCGCCGAAGTCTGCGTCGAGGTATCGCCGTCGGCCCGAAGCGTCGACTCGGATCGATTGTTGTAGAGGCGGCGGGAGACCGACACGACGCGCGATCGTCACGAAATCTATCTCGGCCAGCGAATCGGCGCCGCCTTCGATGTCGGTAACGACGGAGAGCAGATGACCGCGATGTCGGATCGGGCCGGCAACGAGAATCTCTCGCCGCAACATCGCGGGCGTCACGAGGCGCTGTTGCACCGATGCGACGAGGAGTGCGCATGCAATCCGCGGTGACCTCGTCCAGGTGGCCGCATCAACAAACGCGCGCTCGCGGCGAACCTTCGGCGGACCACCCGAACTGTCCAACTCGAACTCATCGAAGCGCTCCGACCGGTGCCACCGCACACCCGCCATCGCGACGGGGTTGGTCTCGACCGAGACGACGAGATCGAGAACGTCAGGCTCAAACCCCTTGAGCCCATAGGCGCGGGCCGCGGCACGCCCGTCAATCGCGGCGAGCTTCGGAGCGCTGAGTACTGCTGCCCACTGCCGCTGTTCAGAAGATGGTTCGCCGCCGTGCAGGACGACGGCGAGGCCGATGAGCTGCCATCGACGAGCACACACCATGCGGCCCACCACGTTTCGGTCAAAACCCGCCCTTCCGAGTTGCGCTCGGCTCGCCACGTCGCACTGGGCTGCGCCAATCGCGGCTAGCACGTCGTGGCGTTGGTACTTCGACAGGCTTGGCATAGCTGCAATGTGGCTGTTGCAGGGTCGCGGCGTTGCCGTTCGCCGCTCGTGTGTGGACGACGCTCGCAGGGTGTTGAAGTCGAGCGCTCGTTCTTGCGTGCGCTGGACTTCAACGCTCCCCTGGACCGCGGCAGGGGCGTCGCTACTTACGGAGTCTTGAGGCGATCCTCGTGCTCAGGCTTCGGGTCGGGGCGAGACGCGCACGGGCGAGGATCTGCGCGCGCGTTGCCAGGTCGGCAAGGTCGGGCGCTCGGTAAGGGTTGCGGCAGAACTCCAGCAGCGGCTGGGCGACGGCCGACCACCGGTAGTCGTCGGCGAGCCTGGCACTGGCCGCCGCGGCTGAGGTACGCGCGGCCTCGTCGTCCAGCAAGTCGTTGATCGCGGACGCCAGCCCATCGACGTCCCCTGGATCGACGGTGCGACCCGCGCCGGCCCGCTCGATGACCTCGGCGAGCGCATCGCCGCGCGTCGTGACGACCGGCAGCCCGGCCCAGAAGTAGTCGAGGATCCGGGTGCGAAACGAGAAGGCGGTCTCGACGTGATCATGGTGAGTGCTGACGCCAATCGTCGCGTCAGCGAGGTAGCGGCCGCGCTCCGCGTACGGAATCCATCCGGACGAGAACGAATCAGAGAAGAAGACGTGGACGTCGGTCAGCTCGAGTTCGTTCGATAGTTCCCACGCCTCGACGGCCGCGCGCATCGTCTTGACGACCGGGTTCGGATGCTGCACACCCATGAACACCAACCGCAGCTTTGGCCGAGTAGCCCGCAATTTGTCCACGGCCCGGATGAGCGTGTTGGGGTCGAACCAGTTGTAGATGCCGCCGCCCCACAACACAATCTCGTCGTCGACGCCGATGCCGCGAACCACGCCTCTGAGAGCTGGCGCGCCGGCTGGTGGCGGGTCGTCGGCGACGCCGAACGGCACCACCCGCAGCAGCGAGCGAAGGGTTGGGTCGGCGTCATACGTGACGGGGTTGATGCGCCCACACGCGGCGAGGTGCCCGAGCCACATGTCGCGCTGGCGACCCGACGCACACAAGAACGTGTCGCCGAGCACCGCCTGCTTGTTCAGCACATCGATGGTGCCGAAGACCACGCGGCGACGCTCGGCCTCGCCGAGATCACGCGCCTGCTCGAGTTGCTCGAGGTGGAACGGGTCATAGAGATCGACGACTATCGCGGGCCCAGCGTCGGCTAGCCACGCATTCGCCGCCAGCACGTCGCCGCCGAGCACGAGGACATCGCATCGGGCTGCGAGTGCACGCAACCCGTCGCCGTCGACGAACTGCCAGTTGCCATCGGGGCCTGGCCCACTACTCGACGCGGTCGAGGCGACCTCGACATCGTGCTCCGTCGCGAGTACGCGCCCGAGTTCGACCGCGCGTATCGCCGGACCGGCGAGCTCCGCACCCAACGGTTCGGTC
>DASRZB010000537.1:0-4305 GCA_035653855.1 Acidothermaceae bacterium
GTGGCGCACGGCGAGGCCCATCGTGGCGAGTGCGACCGCTCCCGTCGTCCCCGCATACAGCCAATCGACCCTGCGGGCCGCCACCAGCTCGAGGCTGGTGACCAGCGTCGCAAGCCCGACGCCGGTCAAGACGAATCCTTGCCAGTCCATCGGCGTGCGGTCAACGTGCGGAAGGTTCGGCACGATGCGCGCGGCGACGAGAAGTGCGGCGACACCGAGCGGCAGGTTGATGACGAAGATCAAACGCCACGAGGCATAAGTCGTCAGCAGGCCGCCCAGCGCTGGCGCGAGGACGGGCGCGACCAACGCCGGCCAGGTCAAGTACGCGAACGCCTCGATGAGCTCTGCGGGCGTGGTCTTTCGCAGGACGACGAGCCTGCCGACCGGGACCATCATCGCGCCGCCGATTCCTTGCACGACTCGAAACGCGGTCAGCTCGCCCAGGCTGGTGCTGATGGCACACAGTCCCGATGCCACGGTGAACACCGCGATGGCAGTCCCAAAGATGACGCGAGCGCCGAACCGATCGGCGAGCCACCCGCTCACCGGAATGAAGACGCTCAGGGTGAGCAGGTAGGCCGTGATGACGACGTTCAGATCGACGGCCCGGACGCCGAGCGAGCCCGCCATTCGCGGCGCGGCGGTCGCGATGATGGTGCCGTCGAGGTTCTCCATGAAGAACGCGCCCGCAACCAGGAGCGCGACCGCCCGCCACGGCGGATGGCTGCGGGCGCCGAGCATGGGCAACAGTGTGCCAACGCAGCGCGGAGTACTCGTCGCTGGGCGAGCCACTACCTAACGGGCGCGCGGTGGGGCCGTGCTCTCGCGCACGACGAGCTGGGTTGACAACTCGATTCGTAGCGTCTCGATCGCTTCGCCGCGCACCAGGCGAAGTACCGTACGGGCCGCGAGACCGCCCATCTCCGCAAGCGGTTGCCGCACGGTGGTGAGCGGCGGAGACGCCCACGGCGCCTCCGGCAGGTCGTCGAAACCGACGATGCTGAGGTCGCTGGGCACCCGAAGACCATGTTGGCGCGCTGCTTCGTAGACACCGAATGCCATCTGGTCACTGGAGGCGAACACCGCCGTCGGCGGGTCTGGCAATCCCAGGAATCGGGTGCCGCCGGTGAAACCTGACTCGTGGTAGAAGTCGCCGGTGTAGACGAGATCGTTGTCGAACTGCAGACCGGCAGCTTCAAGGGCAGCTCGGTAACCGTCGAGGCGCGCGCGACTGCACTGCAGCCGTGGCGGACCGGTGATGATTCCTATCCGCCGATGTCCGAGCTCGATGAGGTGTTCTGTCGCGCTGAGCCCGCCGGCCCAGTTCGTCGCGCCAATAGTCGGTACGTCATACGACGGGCTGCCCGATGGATCAACGACGACGGTGGGCAGGTAGCGATGCACCTCCGCTTGAAGTTTCGGTTGCAGATGCGACGTCACCAAGATGATGCCGTCGGATGCTCGCGCCTGAACGTTTTGCCACCAGCGGCGCTCCGACGTGACCTGGTTGTGGATTGCCGAAACGACGGTTCCGACGCCGGCATCGTGCGCGACATCTTCGACGCCGCGGATGATCTCGACAGCCCATGGGCTGTCGAGGTCGTTGAACACTAGGTCAATGAGGTTCGCGCGGGTGCCTTTGCCGAGGCCGCGGCGCTGATAGTCGTGCTTCTCGAGGAGCTGCTCGATACGGGTTCGAGTGTCGGCTGCGACGTCGACGCGACCATTAAGGACCCGTGAGACGGTGGGCACTGAGACGCCCGCCTCTGCGGCGATGGCGGCGATGGTGACCCGAGGCACCCGCCCTCGATCCGCGACGGCCACGACGAATCTCCTTCGAAAGTCGCATTACCCGATACGCACGCAGTGCTGATCTACGGTTGGCGATTGCAGGGAGTGGTCCCTACTCCACCGTGACCTCCGCCACCATGCGCCGTGACAACCCTACGGCTCGCTCAGGGCCGAGCAGTCGGATGTTCACGACATGCCGCGATTCGCTGCTCGACGTCGACAGTCGAAGTTGAAGATCGCCCGGCTCGACAATCCGGACGCCGGCCACGCCGGTGAAGGAGGAGAGGTCTGCCGACACGTCGAACGAAACCCGCCGCGACTGCCCCGGCTCAAGTTCAACTCGGGTGTATCCGATCAAGCGGACGTCGGGCCGAGTGACCTGACCAACCGGATCGTGCAGATAGAGCTGGACGACGTCGGTCCCCGCCCGGCGTCCGACATTGGAGACGGTAAGCGAGACACGCACGGCGCCGTCCGTCGTGGAATCGACGCGATCCGCGTGTGTTACCGGGTTGCCGTCGACCTGCACGTCGGCCCACTCAAAGCTGGTGTACGAGAGCCCGTGACCGAACGACCACAGCGGCGTCGGATCGACGGTGCTGACCCCGCTACGCAAGCCCAGTGCAGATGTCAGGTAGGTGCTCGGTTGACCGGCTGGGCCGCGTGGGATGCAGACGGGCAGCCGGCCGGAGGGATTGACCCGACCCGAGAGCACACCGGCGAGTGCAGGGCCGCCCTCTTCTCCGGGGAAGAAGGACTGTACGACGGCTGCCAACCGATCGGCATACGCGCCGAGCGCATACGGACGCCCCGCCACCATGACGAGCACCACCGGTCGCCCGGTCGCGATGATCGCATCGAGCAGTTGTCCCTGTACGCCGGGCAACTCCAAGGTGTCGGCGTCGCATCCCTCGCCGGACGTTCCTCGTCCGAATAGTCCTGCCCGATCACCGAGGGCGATGACGCATACATCTGCGGCGTTGGCTGCTGCTACCGCGGCGGCGAAGCCGTCGACGTCGGTGCCATCGACGTCGCAGCCTGCGGCGAAGGTGACCTCAGCGTCGGGCAGCTCTCTGCGGGTCGCCTCGAGCAGTGTCGGAATCGAAAGCCCGAGTGGCCACTTCGGGTATTGAAGCCCGACATGGCTCGGAAATGTGTAGCACCCGAGCATGGCGAACGCATCGTCGGCACGCGGGCCGACCAGGGCAATTCGCGTTCCGCGGCGTAGCGGAAGCACGCCGTCGTTTGCCAGGAGGACCACTGATTCCTCGGCAAGCTGACGAGCGACCGCGCGTGACTCCGGTGGGTCAAGTGCGATCGATCCGCTGGCATCATCGGAAGCGTCGCTCACCTGCTGCGAACGGCGCGTTGCGGATGCTTGTGGGCTCCAGTTCGGATCGAGCATCCCCAGCTGGCCCTTCTGCGTCAGCACCCGCCGCGCGGCGCGGTCGACGAACTCCTCCGAGACCACGCCCGCGTCCACGGCGCTCACGAGTGGTTGCCCGTAGCAGCGCACGCCTGGCAACTCGACGTCGATGCCCGCCCACAACGCCAAAGCGGCTGCACCGCTTTCGTCGGCGGCGACCTTGTGCTGGAGCGTGAGGAAGGTGACCCCGAAATAGTCCGAGACGACCGTGCCGTCGAAGCCCCATTCGTCGCGCAACAGGTCGGTGAGCAGCAGGTTGTTGGCCGCGCCGGGGACGCCATCGATCTCGGTGTATGCGTGCATCACCGAGCGCGCGCCGCCGTCGCGGATCGCCATCTCGAACGGCGGTAGCAAGACGTCGGTGACCTCCCGCGGACCAGCGGACACCGGCCCGAAGTTGCGCCCGGCGCGCGACGCCGAATACCCGACGAAGTGCTTCAGCGTGGCGACGACACCGGTTGATTCGAGACCGCGGACGTAGGCGGTGCCGATCGTTGCGACGAGGTAGGGATCTTCGCCGATCGTCTCCTCGACGCGGCCCCAGCGGTAATCACGGGCGACGTCGAGAACAGGGGCAAGACCTTGGTGGACGCCGACGGAGCGCATTGTTTCGCCGACCTGTGTCGCCATGATCTCAACGAGGGACGGATCGAAGGTGGCGCCCCATGCGAGCGCGGTGGGGTAAATGGTTGCCCCCCAGGCCATGAAGCCGGAGAGGCACTCGTCGTGCGCGATAGCCGGTATGCCGTGCCGGCTTGCTGCGACGATGTCGGCTTGTGCGCGCGCAAGTGAGCGTGCACCCATGGCCGGATCTACCGGTACCGTCCCGAAGGGGCGCGTCAAGTGACCGAGGCCATGTGCGATGAGATCGCTCCAGGGCACGTCCGACGTGACGAGCTCGTGCTGATGAGGTGCCACGCCGTCGCCCTTGGGATCTGCGCCGGCCCACACGCCGTACAGCTGACCAACCTTCTCCTCGAGCGTCATCCGCCCGAGCAAGTCGGTGACGCGCTCCGCAAGTGGCAGCGAGATGTCGCGCCACGGCAAGTCGATTGCCGTCGCAAGCCCGCTGGTGGGCTCAGGTGTCA
>DASRZB010000538.1:0-6964 GCA_035653855.1 Acidothermaceae bacterium
CACCGACGACATGAGCCGGTACTACCAATTAAGCGCTCCGCGCGACCGACTCCGAAGGTTCAGGTAGCACGATCACGGTGTCAGTGGAATTCAGGGGAGTCTCGTCCGACTCGCGACGCCACACGGACGCAAGCTTCGCGTCGTGCTCACGCCACATCGGACGTTGCCCTTGAATCCACTCAACACGCGCCCACCACGTAAAGCCCCCCACGGGCCACCCCCCTCTAAGTGACACGTTCAAGTTAGCGACTCGGCATCTCCCCGGATACGTCCGTTCGGTTGGTCTGCGGAGTCGAACGTATGCACCTCACGGGAGCGGGGTAGCGCGATGGTGAACCGGCATCCCGGTCCGACATTCATCGCACCTATTCGTCCGTTGTGTGCGTTCACGATGCCGCGCGCGATCGCAAGTCCGAGGCCGGCGCCACCGTCTGGCGCCGGGGTTCGGGCCGGCGTCCCGCGGAACGCGACTTCAAACACCCGGTCGATATCGACATCCGCAATACCGCCGCATTCGTCACTGATCGACAGATACACGAAGTCGTCGTCGTGAACCATGCCGATATCGACGCAACCGTCACGTGGGGTGTGCCGGATCGCGTTACCCAGAAGGTTCCCGACGACCCGTATCAATGCGTACGGATCGACGTCCACCAGCGGGCCGTCCGTCTCCGCGCCCGACTCGGCGAGGTGGATTCCCTTCGCAGTGGCGACGGGTGTCGCACTGGCGACGGCCTCTCGAACGACGTGGGCCAGTGCCATCGGGCGTGGCGAGAGCTGCAGTGCTCCGGCGTGGATCCGGCTCAACTCGAACAAGTCGTCGACCATCGTGGCTAGCCGCTCAACCTCCACCCTGATCCTGCGGTGGTAGAGCGCGCGATCCTCGTCGGTGAACACCACGTTGTCCTCGAGGGCCTCAGCCATCGCCCGGATCCCGGCAAGCGGCGTGCGCAGGTCGTGGCTGACCCACGCGATCAGTTCGCGGCGACTTTCTTCAACTGCGCGATCGTGCCGTCTGGCCTCGTCGAGCCTTGAGTGCGCGGCCTCGAGCTCGGCTGCGAGCGCCTCGAGCTCAGCACTCGGTGTCCCGATCGGACTCACGTAAGGCTCGCCTCGCGTCAACGCATTCGCCGCCGCCCGCAGCGCATCGCTGCCTCGCATCAATGTGCGAGCCAGCACCATCGAGGTGACGACGCCGCCGATACCGGCGAACACCACGGTCGCAATGAGGACGCCGAACTGCCTTTTCGACAAGAACATCCACATGGTTGCGGCGATCGCCGCGACCACCACCGTGAACACCGGCGTAAGCGCGACGATCAACGCGGCATCGCGCACCGGCCTTCGACGCGCTGCCTTCAATAGAAGGAGTCCGCCGGCGGTGACAACCACCGAGCTGGCCGCGGATACCGCGACTAATACACCGACGTCGTGCGCGTGCAGCACCATCATTCGCTCGCTAGCACCGTACTAGGGTCGTAGCGGTAACCGACGCCCCAGACCGTCGAGATCGGCGACCACTTCCCACCAGACGCAGCTTCAAGCTTTTGCCGCAGCCGACGAACATGCACGGTCACTGTCGACTGGTCACCGAACGACCAACCCCAGACGTCGCGCATCAATTCCTCGCGACTAAATGTCTGCCGCGGATGGCCCATCAGGTGCGCGAGCAGGTCGAACTCGCGCACTGTCAACATCAATGGAGCGCCCCCGTATTCGACCTCGTGCGCAGCAAGGTCGACGTGCAGCGGTCCGTCGACGAGCCCGGTACGGGCGGCGGCCCGCAACGGGGCCGGCGTGCGAGCTCGACGCAACACTGACGCCACACGCAGCACAAGTTCGCGCGGGCTGAACGGCTTCGTGACGTAATCGTCCGCGCCGACCTCGAGACCCATGATGCGATCGGTCTCGGTGCCCAGCGCTGTCAGCAGGATTACCGGAACCGGGCTGCGCTCACGCAATGTGCGACAGACGGCAAGACCGTCGAGGCCCGGCAACATGATGTCGAGCACCACGAGATCGGGGGCGTCCGCCGCCGCTGACTCCAGAGCGCTTAGACCGTCGCCGACCAGAGCGACCTCGTAGCCCTCGCGTCGCAGGTACCGCGCGACCACGTCACTGACAGTCGGGTCGTCATCGACGACCAGGATCCGGCCAACCGCCAGCTCGTCGGCGTCCGGCCTTGATGTCGTCATGAGATTCAGCGTAGATCTGTACGAGGCCAACCCGGTGCGCCGTGGCGCCCGCGTTCTCTAGTTCGTAAGAACCCAGGCGGCGGTGTCGGTCGGTAGCAGACCGTCGTCCGCGAGTTCGCCGCTTGTGAGTAACAGCTGGCCCGCGGGGAGAGCGACCGCCTCGACGCCGAAGTTGACGATGCAGACAAGGCCGTTCGAGCGTGCGAACGAGAGGGTCGCCGGGCCTTTGGTGAGCCAGGTCAACGCGTCGTCGGTGCCGAACTTTCGTCGCAACGCCAGCGCGCTGCGATAGAGCTCGAGCGTCGATGTCGGGTCGCCATCTTCTGCTCCCCAGGAAAGCTCGGCCCAGTCTGCAGGCTGCGGAATCCACCCAGTGACCGAACTGAAGCCAAATGACGGTCCGCTCGGTTCCCATGGCAATGGCACCCGGCAACCGTCGCGGCCCTTGTCGCGATGATCTGAACGCTCCCACGTCGGGTCTTGCAGATAGATCGGTGCGATGTCGGCAACCTCGGGCAGTGCGAGTTCTTCACCCTGATACAGGTAGGCCGAGCCGGGCAACGCGAGCATCAACAGGGCCGCCGCGCGTGCCCGGCGAAGCCCCGCAGCGAGGTCGGGCGCGGGCTCGTTGCCGTTGCTCAACAACCATGGCCGAAGATCGGTCGACGAGGGCAACGCGTAGCGACTCAGGTGTCGTACGACGTCGTGATTCGAGAGCACCCACGTTGCAGTGGCACCGACCCCACCGGCTTCACGCAGCGAAGCCTCGATGACGTCGACGAGTGCCGCACAATCCCACGGTGCCTGGAGAAAATCGAAGTTGAAGGCCTGATGCAACTCGTCCGGCCGCACGTAGCGCGCGCGTCGACCCGGCATCACCCAGGCTTCGGCAACACCGATCCGCGGCGGGCTGTATTCATCGAGAATCCGCCGCCAGACCCGGAAGATGTCGTGCACCTCGTCGCGGTCCCAGAGCGGATGGTCGACGATCTCGTAGCGCAACTGCCTGTCGACCGACTTGACGCCGAGAGCTGGAAAAGGCTCGGTCAGCTTCTTGGCCATGCCATGGGCGACGTCAATGCGGAAGCCATCGACCCCCTTGTCGAGCCAGAACCGCAGAATGGATTCGAAGGCCTTACCCACAACCGGGTTCGACCAGTCGAGATCTGGTTGCTCGGGCGCGAACATGTGCAGGTACCACTGGCCGTCGGCGACTTGGGTCCACGCAGGACCACCGAAGTTTGCATGCCAGTCGGCCGGCGGCTCGTTGCCGCCCGGACCGCGGCCGTCACGAAAAATGTAACGCGCCCGCTCCGGCGATCCCGGGCCTGCTGCCAGCGCCGCCTGAAACCACGGGTGTTGATCGGACGTGTGGTTCGGAACCAAGTCGACGATGACTTTCATAGCCAGGTCATGGGCGCTGGCGAGCAACACATCGAAGTCGGACAGGGTGCCCAGCGTTGGATCGACGTCCTCATAGTCGGCCACGTCATACCCGCCGTCGGCCATCGGCGAGCGGTAGAACGGCGTCAGCCAGACAGCGTCGATCCCGAGCTCCGCGAGTTGTGGCAAGCGTGCCGTAATGCCGCGCAGATCCCCCACACCGTTGCCGTCGGAGTCGGCGAAGCTTCGCACGTAGACCTCATAAATCACAGCATCGCGCCACCAGCGCTGCGTGGTGCGAGCCGTTTCGGTCATGAGAACTCCAGTTCGATTAACGTGGCGGCAGAATCGATCAGCGACCAAAGCCTACGCACTAGCGCTCGCGTTTATAGCGGCGGCACGGCGTTAGTGCGGACGACTTCCGCATAGAAGCGCGCACTGTCCTTCGGCGTCCGCAGCTGACTCTGGTAATCGACACGGACAATGCCGAACCGCTTCGAATAGCCGTACGACCACTCGAAATTGTCCAGCAGCGACCACAGGTAATAGCCCTGGACGTCGATGCCGTCAGCAATGGCGTCATGTAATGCAACGAGATGCTCGTGGATGTAACGAACCCGCTCGGGATCGTGCACCGCACCGTCTCCGGACACCTCGTCTTCGTACGCTGCACCGTTTTCGGTGATCAGCATCGGCTTGCGGTAGTCGGCCCAGAGCCTGGTCAGCAGCTCGTGTAATCCGCTGGCATCGACCGGCCAGCCCATCGACGTGTGCCTGCCTGGTAGGTCGAAGAACTGGGTGTCCTCACAGCCCGGCCAGGTGTTGCCCGTCGTGTTTCCGTGGCCATCAGCGCGAGCCCGCTCGCCGTCCCCTGCAAAGCGCCCGACGATCACTGGGCTGTAGTAATTCACCCCGAGGACGTCGAACGGCGTGGCGATTGTCGCGAGGTCACCGTCGCGTACAAAGGCCCAATCGCAAAGCCCTGACGTGAACTCGACAACGTCCGACGGGTAGCTCGCATGGAACAGCGGGTCGAGCCAGATTCTGTTTTGCAGTCCGTCGATCTTCCTGCACGCTGCCGCGTCATCTGCCGACGGCGTCGCGGGCCTCGCCATCGCCGGGTTCAGGGTAATCGCCAGCGTGGCCGACGACGGCACCGCGGCCCGCAGCTGCTGAAGGGCGAGGCCGTGCCCAAGTAGTAGGTGGTGGGTCGCCGCGAGTGCCTCGGCACCGTTCGTGTGGCCGGGCGCGTGTACGCCTCCGGCGTAGCCGAGGAATGCCGAACACCAAGGCTCGTTCAGCGTGGTCCATAGCGGCACTCGATCACCGAGTGCCGCGGCAACGGCAGCCGCGTAGTCGGCAAACCGGTAGGCGGTGTCTCGAGCGGTCCAACCGCCGGCGTCGTCCAGTTCCTGCGGCAAGTCCCAGTGGTAAAGGGTGAGCGCAGGTGAGATTCCCTTTGCCAGCAGCCGATCGACAAGGCGTGAGTAGAAGTCGATGCCCTTGGAGTTGACCGTGCCGGACCCCGTCGGGATGACCCGCGGCCACGACACGGAGAAGCGATAGGAACCCATTCCGAGCTCCGACATGAGATCGACGTCGGCTGCGTAGCGGTGGTAGTGGTCAGCAGCGATGTCGCCGCTGTCGCCAGCGAGAACCTTGCCCGGCGTATGGCTGAAGGTGTCCCAGATCGACGGCGTGCGGCCATCGTCGGCGACTGCACCCTCAATTTGATAGGCCGCCGTTGCAGTGCCCCACGTGAAGGTGTTCGGAAACATTTGCGTCATCGTGTTGACTCGCTCCTTCGCCTGCGTACACATGGCCGGGCCGGTCCGCCGCATTCGCTCCCGGTACGGTGGGCGGCGATCGAGACGAGCCTAGCCAGGAGCGCCACCAGATGGAGCCAGTGAGCCTGCCCGCAAACCAGCCGCAGCAGTTCTATCTCGGCGGCCCGCAGATCGAGGCCTTCCGCGGCGAGCCATCGGCCGCACGCCCGCACTCGGGTTCGACGTTCGCGGCCGACCCGGCCCGCACCCCCGAAGACTGGGTCGCGTCGACATTATCGAAGTTCGGCAGCCTGGACGGTGCCACCCGGCTGCCCGACGGCGAGTTGCTCAGCGACGCCGTGACCGCCCGCCCAGAGGACTTCTTCAGCCCCACGCACATCGCCCGCTTCGGTGCCAACCCAGCACTGCTGGTGAAGCTGCTCGACGCAGGCGAGCGGTTGCCGGTGCACTGCCATCCGGATCGCGCATTCGCCGGCGCGCATCTCGGCTCGGTGTTCGGGAAAACCGAAGCCTGGATCATCATCGGAACATCAGCTGCCGACCCGCACGTCTATCTCGGCTTCAACCGCGACGTCTCGGCCGCCGAATTGAGTGACTGGTTCGTCAATCAGAACAGCGCAGACATTCTCGGCTCGATGAACCGCATCACGGTGGCGACCGGTGACGCGATTTTCGTGCCGGCGGGGACGCCGCACGCTATCGGCGCCGGCGCTCTTATCGTCGAGCTTCAGGAGCCGACCGATTTCTCCGTCATGCTCGAATGGCGAGAGTTCGGCATGCCGGACCGCCGCGAAGAACAACTCGGCATGAGCGCCGAGCTATCGCTGCAGTGTTTCAACCGTCATCAATTCACTGACGCCGACCTCGCCACGTGTCATCGGCGCGCGACAGCCAGCCACGGCGGTACCGAGACGCTTTTCCCCAAGCAGGCGGAGCCGTTCTTCCAGGCCCACGGCATTGTCGTGCCGGATGTCATCGAGCTCGACGCGCAGTACGCCGTGCTCATCGTGCTCGACGGAGAGGGGACTCTCATCACAGCGACGTCTGAACTGGAATTGCACCGCGGTTCGACCGTGCTGATTCCCTACTCGGCCGGCCCGACGACTCTGCGCGGCAGTTTGCACGTGATCCGCTGCCTGCCGGGAGACCCCGCGCTTACTTGATACCGATGACGACCGTGGCGTCGAGTTCGTCGGAGCTGACCACGCGCGGTTCCAACCCAGCCTGCGCAATCATGTCGGCCGTTTGCGCTGCTTGTCGCTCGCTCGTCTCGATCAATAGCGTGCCAGTCGGCGCAAGCCAAAGCGGCGCGCTTGCAACAACCTGTCGCTGGACGTCGAGGCCGTCCACCCCGCCGTCCAACGCCACTTGCGCCTCGTAGAAGCGAGCCTCCGGCGGCATGAATGCGATCTCGTCGGTCGGCACATATGGCGCGTTGACAACGAGCACATCGACGCGACCCTGCAAGGTCGCCGGCAACGGCGCGTACAGATCACCCCGATACACGTGGCCGTTGACATTGCGGCGGGCGCACGCAACCGCGGCTGGGTCGATATCGGCGGCGTAGAGCTCGATCGATCGGACGGCGGCGAGCGCGGC
>DASRZB010000539.1:0-2992 GCA_035653855.1 Acidothermaceae bacterium
CAGGTGTATCCGCGGTCGCTCGACTTCGATGTCGTCACCGCTCTCGTTCACGCAGCGGCCGGACCATCGAGCCTTGCGACGACCATCCGCCTGATGGCCGGACACGAGCTGGTGACCGAGGGCTTCAAGGCCGGGCAGGTCGGTTCGAGTGCGATGCCGCACAAGATGAACACCCGGTCGTGCGAGCGGGTCAACGGTCTCGCTGTCGTGCTGCGCGGCTTCAGTTCGATGACCGGGGAGCTCGCGGGCGACCAGTGGAACGAGGGTGACGTCTCGTGCTCGGTCGTACGGCGGGTCGCGCTACCCGGCGCTTTCTTCGCAGCAGATGGGCTTTTCCAGACGTTCCTTACGGTTCTCGACGAGTTCGGCGCGTATCCGGCCGTCGTGCAACGGGAGCTCGACCGCTACCTGCCGTTCCTGGCCACGACGAAGGTCTTGATCGCCGCGGTACGGCACGGGGTCGGGCGCGAGGTCGCGCACGAGGCCATCAAGAAGCACGCCGTCGCGGTCGCGCTTGCCATGCGCGAGAAGGGCATCGACCACAACGACTTGTTCGACCGCCTCGCTGCCGACGACCGGCTCCAACTCACTGACGCCGACATCGCGGCGCTGCTGTCAGCGCCGCTCGCCTTCACCGGCGCCGCGACCGCGCAGGTCGCCAGCTTCTGCGACCAGGTTGCGCTAGTCACGGCTCGCTATCCCGACGCGGCGTTCTACGCGCCAGCCGACATCCTTTAGCCCGACACCATCTGGCACACTTCGGCGAATGAGCGACTACACCTTCATTGCCTCGGGCAAAGTGCGTGATCTCTACGAGATGGACGACGGCAGCTTGCTGTTCGTCGCCAGTGATCGCATCTCCGCCTACGATTTCGTGCTTCCGACGCCGATCCCCGACAAGGGCGCTGTCCTGACGGCGATGTCGATCTGGTGGTTCGAGCAGCTCGCCGACGTGGTGCCCAACCACCTGATCTCGACCGACGTGCCGCCGGAGTTCGCCGGGCGCGCGATGATCTGCGAACGCCTCGACATGTTGCCGGTCGAGTGCATCGCCCGCGGATACCTGACCGGTTCCGGATTGTCGGATTACAAGCGGACCGGCGCGGTTTCCGGCATCCCGCTGCCCGCCGGTCTGGTCGACGGATCGCGACTGCCACAGCCGCTGTTCACGCCGTCGACCAAAGCGCCGATCGGCGAGCACGACGAGAACATCTCACTGGCGGACGTCGAAGACACCATCGGAGCCGACGCAGCCGACGAGCTCAAGCGCCTGACCTTGGCGGCGTACGGTCGCGCCGAGGAGATCGCGCGCGCCCGCGGCATCATCTTGGCCGACACGAAATTCGAGTTCGGACGACGAGGCGCCGGCGCCGCCTCAAGCGGCGAGATCGTGCTGGCCGACGAAGTACTGACTCCGGACTCCTCGCGCTTCTGGCCGGCCGATCTGTACGAGCCTGGCCATGCGCAGCCGTCGTACGACAAGCAATACGTGCGTGACTGGCTGACCTCACCGGCGTCCGGCTGGGACCGGAGTTCGGACGCCCCGCCGCCGCCGCTGCCCGACGAGGTCGTCGCGAAAACACGCGAGAAATACATTGAGGCGTACGAGCGGTTGACCGGCCTCACCTGGTCGTAGCGGCTTCGTTTGGGGCCGCTGAAAGTGTCGCCTTTCCGGCCTACGCTGGGCCGGTGAATTGGTCAGGGACCGATCTCGATGGCTGACGCGGACGACGTCCGGCACATCGCGTTGAGCCTGCCGCAGGTTGTCGAGATCCCCAGCGAAGGCTTCGATTTCAGGGTGGGCGGTAAGGGGTTCGTCTGGTCCTACCCCGAGTACCGCCCAGGCCGGCGGCGGGAGATTCGCACCGACATCGCCGTGCTCTACGTCGGCGATGAGGCCGAGAAGCAAGCACTCGTGCTCGGCGAGCCGACCCTGTTCTTCACGACGACCGGCTACGACGGGTTCCCGCTGGCGATGCTGCGCCTCGATGAAGTCGACGTCGAACGACTCACCGAACTCGTCACCGACGCATGGCGAATGCGAGCACCCGCCGCAATAGCTGACGCCCTCGACTAGTTCCGCCTCGCGACCCGCCGAACCCGCCCGCTTTCGCGATGATGGGTGGCGCGGTCGAGCCTAAGACGCGGCGGTGACCTCGAGCGCGACCTTCGCGGAGATGTCGCCCTGCACGCGCACGACGACCTGGTGGGTACCGACGGTCTTGATCGGCGACTCGATTTCGACCTTGCGCTTGTCGAGGATCGGACCGCCGGCCGCCTTCACCGCCGCCACGACATCGGCGACTGTCACCGAGCCGAACAGCCGGCCTGCTGCGCCGGCGCGCGTCGGCAGCGTCACCTTTAAGGTCTCGAGCTGGGTCTTGATCTCCCGTGCGTGCGCGAGGTCGCGAACTTCGCGGATGTCACGGGCCCGCTTCAACGAAGCGATCTGCTTCTCCGCGCCCTTGGTCGCGCGCATAGCCAGACCCTGGGGCACCAGGAAATTGCGGCCGTAGCCGTCTTTGACCTCAACGATGTCGCCGGGGGCGCCGAGGCCAGCGACCTCGCCTGTGAGGATGAGCTTCATGGTCGTCGTCCCGTCTTCTAGCGCGCAGCGCTGGTGTAGGGCAGCAACGCCACTTCGCGGCTGTTCTTTACCGCGGTGGCGATGTCGCGCTGGTGCTGAGTGCAGTTGCCGGTGACCCGCCGGGCCCGGATCTTGCCGCGGTCGGAAATGTATTTGCGCAGCAGGTTGGTGTCCTTGTAGTCGACGTAGGAGACCTTCTCCTTGCAGAACACGCAAACCTTCTTCTTCGGCTTGCGCAGGGGAACCTTCGGCATCGCGTTACTCCAAGTCGCGCCCGTGTGGCTCATTGCCCGGGCAGTCAGTCGTATGTGGGGTAGGTCGTCGCAATCAGAGGTGCAGCATGCGGGACGGCGCCAGCTGCGCCCGGAAGGGCGCATGCCGGCCAAGTTCTAGAACGGCGGCTCG
>DASRZB010000540.1:0-5226 GCA_035653855.1 Acidothermaceae bacterium
CCGCTTCGGCGGGCGGGTCGGCATCGGCTTCGGCGCCGGCGGCCACGGCTCCGGCCCCGACGCCTGGCCCGAACTTCCCGGCCAACGTCATCACCCAACTGCATGCATTGATGCGCGAGGTCGTGACCGTCGGCACCGGGACGGTTCTTCTCAATGCACCGGGCAGCCCGGTGATGGCGAAGACCGGAACGGCCGAGTACGGGCCGGGAGTCACCCCGAAGACGCATGCGTGGATGGTCGGCTACCAGGGCGACATCGCGTTTGCCGTCTACGTGCAGGACGGTCAAAGCGGCGGCGCCGTGGCCGGCCCGGTCGCGCTCTCGTTCCTGCAGAACCTGGCAGGGGTCGCGCCCTCACCGTCCGCGACGGCGACCAGGGTCAAGCCATCACCGTCCGCTACCCCAACAAAGCCCTCGCCTTCCGCGACCCCGACCAAGCCGTCGTCGTCCGCCACACCGAGCCCGACCAAGTGACGGGCCGGGCTATCCTGGGCAAATAGTTGAACGCACATCTACTCGGAGGCGTCGACTGTGCAGACACTGGGTATGAGGCGAACATGAAGATCAGCCACATTCCGCCGCGCCTGGCTGCCGGCGCGTTCATCTTGAACACGGGCATTGGCAAGCTGTCGGCCGACGAGGAGACCGCAGGTCGGTTGCACAGCATGGCGGCCGGAACCTATCCATTCCTTGCCAAGATTGACGCTCAGCGCTTCGCCAAGGGCCTCGCGATCGGCGAGATCGGAGTCGGGTCGGTGCTGCTGGCGCCGGTCGTTCCCGCCTGGCTCGCGGGTGCCGTTCTCACCGGTTTCTCTGCCTCGCTGCTGCGGATGTATCTCAAGACGCCTGGTCTGACGAAGGAAGACGGCGTGCGACCCACCGCGAACGGAACACCGGTCGCGAAAGACGTCTGGATGCTGGGTTCTGGGCTAGAACTCTTCTTCGATGACCTCGCAGATCGACGCCGGAAGGCGCGGCGGGCCAAGCGGCGCGCGGCAAGGCTGCAGGCGACCCACGCGGCTTGATTGTCGGGCGCGGAGCGCCCGAGCAGCCTGACGCGTCAGGCATTATCGACCCTGTGCCCGAGCTACCCGAAGTCGAAGCCTTGGCGACGTTTCTGACCACGCACGTGGTCGGCCGTCGCATCGAGCGGGTCGACGTCGGCTCGTTCCAGGTGCTGAAGACTTTCGATCCGCCGGTGTCGGCGTTGGTCGGCACCACCATCGTCGGCGCTAGCAGGCGTGGGAAATTCCTTGATGTTGCGACGACAGGCCCGCACCTCGTCGTCCATCTTGCTCGTGCGGGTTGGCTGCGATGGCGGGCCGAGCTTGCCGCGACACCGATCCGGCCGGGCAAGAGTCCGATCGCATTGCGAGTGAAACTCGATGACGGTTCGGGCTTTGATCTGACCGAGGCCGGAACCCAGAAACGCCTTGCTGCGTACGTGGTTTTCGACCCCGCGACCATCGAGGGCATCGCGCGGTTAGGTCCCGAGCCACTCGATCCGGCGTTCGATGTCGACGCACTCGCGGCGCTGTTGCATGGCCGACGCATGCAAATCAAGGGGCTGCTGCGTGACCAGTCGGTGATCGCGGGAATCGGCAACGCCTACAGCGACGAGATCCTGCACGTCGCCAAGATGTCGCCCTTCAAGATCGCCGACAGCTTCAGCCCTGACGACGTGGCGGTTCTGTACGAGGCCATGCAGGCGACACTGCGGGACGCCGTGGGGCGGGCCGCCGATCTCGATGCGGGCGAGCTGAAGGCGGAGAAGAAGGCCAACCTGCGCGTGCACGGCCGGACCGGCCTGCCGTGCCCGATCTGCGGCGACACCGTGCGGGAGGTCTCCTTCGCCGACTCGTCCCTGCAGTACTGCCCGACCTGCCAAACCGGCGGTAAGCCACTCGCCGACCGCCGCCTGTCGAGGCTGCTGAAGTAGCTGAGTGGTGCCCTGAGCCGACACTGGGCCAAATGGCGCAACACCGCGCCGTCCGGGCCTCATGCTGACGCTTCGATGCGCCGAGAGAGCAAGGGTGAGTGCCCACCCGCTCGACAATGCCGCGACCTCCAGTGCCGTACCTCCCCGACCGTTGCGGCCGGTCTCTAGTGGACCCGCAGCACGGGCGTCGTGGCAGCGCAGGTACACCGCAGTCCTGGTGGTGCTCGACGCCATTTTGCTCTTCGGCGGGACGACCGTCGCCGCAGTGCTTCGCTGGGGCGCACCTGCGGGCACCATGAAGGTCGGCGGACTGGACTACTACGCGATCGCCGCCCTTGTTGCCGCCGTCTGGTTGGCGCTTCTCGCGAGCACGCACTCATACGACGCTCGTTACTTGGGAATTGGCTCAGACGAGTTCCGCCGGGTCGCCGATGCTGCGATCCGCGTCACTGCTCTCGTCGCGTTCGTAACGTTCGTCGGCAAGCTGCCCTTGTCGCGAGGGTTCGTGGCACTGGCGCTGCCGATCGGTCTGCTTTCCACCCTTGCCGGTCACTACGCAGCTCGGCGGGTGCTGCATCGGCTGCGGCGCGGGTCGCACTGCCTGCATCGGGTGCTGGTCGTAGGCACACCAATGGCTGCCGCCAAACTGGCCGAGGGGCTCAGTCGCTCCGTCTACACCGGGTATCACGTCGCCGGCACGTGGTCGCCAGCCGCCGGTGACTTTGCCGGCCCCGATCGCACGGCGCGCGAACGTGGTCGGGTACTCGAAGTGCTGGCCCGCGCGCAAGCCGACACAGTTGCAGTCGCGCCGTCAGGGTTCAGTCCTGCCGCACTTCGCGAACTCGCGTGGCAACTAGAAGGCAGCGGCGTCGACCTGCTCGTGTCGCCCGCGTTGACCGACGTCGCAGGGCCTCGGATCCATATGCGGCCGGTTGACGGACTGCCGCTGCTGCACGTCGAAGAGCCGACGCTGGACGGCGGCAAGCAGCTCGCCAAGTCGGCGCTTGACCGGGTGGCGGCGCTGCTGTTGCTGATCGTTTCGTCGCCGGTGTTGCTTGGCATAGCGGCAGCGATCCGACTGACCAGTTCGGGACCAGCAATCTTTCGCCAGCAGCGGTCAGGTCGCGGAGGCGCGCTGTTCACGATCTACAAGTTCCGCACGATGCGGGCCGACGCAGACAGATCGTTTGACGCCCTGGTTGCTGCGCAAGCGGAGAAGCCAGGCGGCATGTTCGTCAAGGACGCGGGCGATGATCGGGTAACCGCGGTCGGTAGCTTCTTGCGTCGCTATTCACTCGACGAGCTGCCGCAGCTCTTCAACGTGTTGTTGGGACAAATGTCGATCGTCGGACCGCGACCGCTGCCAGCCTCAGTCGAGCAGGTCGGTCACGATGTCAGCCGACGGTTGCTCGTGCGGCCCGGGATGACAGGGCTGTGGCAGGTCAGCGGTCGCTCCGACCTGCCGTTCGACGAGTCGATCCGGCTCGATCTCTACTACGTAGAGAACTGGTCGCCGGCCTTTGACCTGATGATTCTGTGGAAGACCGCGCGTGCTGTGCTGCGAGGTAGCGGTGCCTACTGATCTCGCCGTGCAGCCGGGTCGAGTTGACGTACTCGGTGTGGGCATCAGTGCGATCTCACTTGATGGCGCGGTCGAGGAGATCATGCGGTGGATCAAGGACGGCGAGCGGCACTACGTCTGCGTCACGAACGTGCACACCGTGATGGAGTGCCAGCACGACGAGGAGCTGCGCCGCATCCACAATGCATCGGGGCTCACCACACCTGACGGCATGCCCATCGTGTGGTGTGTAAAGCGAGCTGGTGCGATGGGCGTCACCAGAGTCTACGGCCCCGACCTGATGCTCGCGTTGTCGAAACCACTTGCGGAGTCGCGTCGTGCTGTTTTTCTGTACGGCACCACACCGCGGACTCTGGAGTTGCTGTCTGCGCGCTTGACGTCGCAGTTCCCGGGGTTGCGCATTGCCGGAAGCTACGCTCCGCCGTTCCGTCCGCTGACGCCTGCAGAGGAAGTGGACGTCGTGCGTCTCATTAACGAGAGCGGCGCGGACGTCGTGTGGGTGGGCCTTGGTGCCGTCAAGCAGGAGTACTGGATGGCGGGACACCGCGAGTTGTTGCAGGCGAGTGCACTGATTGGTGTCGGCGCAGCGTTTGACTTTCATGCCGGAGTCGTGAAGCAGGCGCCACTGTGGATGCAACGACACGGACTGGAGTGGGTCTATCGGTTGTGCCGCGAGCCGCGCCGCTTGTGGCGGCGATACCTGCGCACGAACCCTGCATTTGTCGCCGGAATCGTGCGCCGGCCGCCGCGCAAGCGCGCGGATACGGGGTCCTGCACCGACGGTCTGGTTCGATAGCGCTTATGGGATCCCGAAAGCAGCGATTGATAATCCCGTATCGCGTGGCGTCGTGGCGACGACAGCTTCAAGGTCGGTTGAGTATCGGTCGCGATACGCGACTCGTCGGCGCTTCCATGGTGGTGCGCGACGCCGCTGGCTGCAGTGTCGGTATCGGTGACGGTAGCGACATCGCCGCCTCGCTGGTGCTGGAAGCGGCCGGCGCGCGCATTCAGATCGGGCACCGTACCCACATCGGAGGCGGGACGCTTCTCGACGCCGCCCAAGAGATCGTTGTCGGCGACGATGTGCTGATCGCCTTCGGCGCGCTCATCATGGATCACGACTCGCACTCGCTGGACTTCGACCACCGTCGACACGATGTCGGGGAGTGGATCAAGGGCCGAAAGGACTGGACTCACGTGCCTCGCGGTGCGGTGCACATTGACGACAAAGTGTGGGTGGGGACTCGGGTGATTGTGCTGAAGGGTGTCCACATCGGTGTGGGCAGTGTCGTTGCCGCGGGTGCCGTCGTCACCCACGACGTGCCCCCGTGGACGCTCGTCGCTGGGTGTCCGGCCCGCATCGTTCGGGAGCTATCGAAGGCCGATTCCGCCGTTTCGTCGAGTTCCGATGAGTGAGCTTCTGTGAGGATCCTCGTCACCGGAAGCAGGGGATTCATCGGCCAGCAGGTCGGTCGCGCGGCCGCGGGGAACGGAGACGTCGTCCTCGGCCTGAGCAGATCTGCGCAGCCAGCGCCAGCGTGGCCGGGTGAACATCGGTGCGTCGACGTTGTCGAGGACGACTTGACTGAGATTGTGATGGCGTTCGCTCCGGACGCCATCGTGCATGCGGCCGGGCCAGCCTCTGTTGGCGAATCGTTCAAGGCACCGTTGCCCACGCTGAGGGCGTCGTTGCTGAGCTGGGTCAA
>DASRZB010000541.1:0-2618 GCA_035653855.1 Acidothermaceae bacterium
AGCGCCTCTTTGTGGATCTCGGTGTTGAAGAAGATGCTCGAGGGCTCGAACGCCAGGCACCACGCGGCGAGGCGGACCGCACGCTCCCCACCAAGGTCGTATGTCGCGGCGAGCATGAAAACAAACCCCAGCAGCGAGATACCGATCTGGGTGACCCGGATCCCGGTCTCGTTGATGAAGCCGAGCTTGATCTGGAGTGCGAACAGCACGGTCTGCAGCTGATACGGCCCGTGCGGGAAGTCGCCATGGCCCAGCGGCTGCATGGCAAGGAACCGAGCCACATCGATAAACGTGGTCTCATCGCCGCCTCGCAGCGAGGCGCCGAGGCCGGTCGCGTTGATCGCGACGATCGCCAGCAGTCGTATGGCGAACGCCGCCACGATAGCCTTGCTGATCGTCGAGAACCCGGGGCGCGACCGACCGAGACACAGAACCACGTAGATCAACACCACGCCGACGAAGAGGATTGCGACGAGTACGCCTGCGGCGGAGTCCGAGGTCGCGATCGTCACGGGCGTACGGACGGTCGGCGGTCGAGACTTGCGAGCTGTACACGTGGATCGATCACGGCATATTCATCGGAGTGATGTGAGTCCCGCTTGAACACGCGCGCGTCGTAGGCTCCGTGTCCGACGAGGTCCCGGCACCATGTCGCGGAGTTCCTGGGCGGTCACGCTGCGAGTGGCCGCCACGCATGATCGCCAATAGTTCATCCCCCAAGACCAAGCGTATCGGAAGAGCCGGGTGGGTCGGTCGCGGACCCAGGCGCCTGGCGGGCACGCCGTCGCGCGTTCAGAAGCTCGTCATAGAGCGCCGCGTGATCGGCGACGAGCCGATCGAGCGTGTACAGGGTGGTCACGTGTGCACGACCGGCGGCACCCATGCGGGCACGGATATCCGCGTCGTCGAGCAGCCGTCCGACGGACGCCGCAAGTTCCTGGACGTCGTCCATGCTCCTCACCGATCCGGCCTCGCCGTCGTACACGACGGAGCGTACGCCGCCAACGTCGGTCGCGACCACAGGCACAGCCGCCGCCTGCGCCTCGATCAGGCTGACCGGGGTGCCCTCGTTGTCAGAGGTCAGCATCACCACGTCGCTGGCAAAGCAGACGTCGGGGATGTCGCGGCGAAAGCCCGCCCAGACTAGGCGCTCGCCCAGGGCGACGGCGTCGTCTGAGCTGGCGAGCTCCTCATGAAGCTCTCCGTCGCCGACGACCACGAAGCGCACATCGGGCCTTGCGGCGAGAAGCCGCGCTACCGCTAGGAAGCGATCGACCCGCTTTATTGACACCAACCGCGCGATCAGCGTGACCACGAGGTCACCGTCGCCGACGCTCCACTCGGCGCGAAGCGCCGCTCGGCGCGTCGCGCGGTCTGCGTCGGCGGTGAAGGGGGAGAGGTCGAAGCCGACCGGCATCACCCGGAACTGGGCGGCCGGGGCCACATGCAAGCCGACGAGGTCGTCGCGGACCTCCATTGAGACAGCGAGCAGCACATCAGTGACCCGCGCCAGCACCCTTTCGACGAGCCGGTAGAACCCGGCCGTACGCCCGGAGAAGTAACCGGTCAGCGAATGGCCATGGTAGGTGTGGATCACCACCGGTCGCCGGCGTCGCAGCGGGTAGGCCAGGAACGTCGCCACTCGCCCCAGGGTGCCGCCCTTGGCCGCGTGTGTGTGCACGATCGCCGGCCGGTCCCGCCGCAGCAGCACCGCAAGGCGGATTAGCGCCGTGATGTCACCGAGGCCCGGGTCCCGGCGCATGCTTGCGACCAGGGTCGGGACGACGCCGCGCTCGATCGCCAGATAGTCCATGTTACCTTCGGCCGGATCCTCCACGCCTCGCACCAGCCGTGTCTCGTACCCGTACCGCTCGAGCTCTCGGGTTAGGGTGATCGCCTGGATCGCTGGTCCGCCGATGTTGAGCCGGGCGATGATCCGCGTGACCCGGCGCCGACTTGCGTCATTCGTCATCGAGTTGCTTGATACTGCACGGCCGTGACGGACGCGCGCCCGGCAAGCACCACCGTCGTGATTCCCACCTGGGACCGGTATGCCGACGCGCGGCTAGCGGACGCCGTCGCGAGCATCGTCACGCAGGAGCGCTCCGCGCGTGTCGTCGTCGTCAACAACGCCTCGACAGTCGCGATGCCGGAGTTCGACGAAGCCGAGGTCCTGCGCTCCGAGGTTCGTTTGACGCTCGGTGCCGCACGTAACCTCGGCCTCGAGGCGATCACGACCGCCAACGTCATCTTCTGGGACGCCGACGACCTGATGACGCCGGGCACGCTGGGCTTCCTTGAGGACGAACTCGAGCGGGACCCCCGCCTGGTCGCCTTTGGCGCCGCGATCATCGAGGAGCCCTCGGGGATCCGCCACCGCTGGCCGCGGCGCTGGATCGTGCGCGCGATCCCGTATCCGCGGCTGTTCGCACTGATCAACTGCGTGTGGTCGATGTTCCCGACGACCGGCGCGACCGTAATGCGTACGTCGACAGTTCGCGCGTCCGGCGGGTACGCGGACGCTGACAGCGGAGAGGACTGGTGCCTTGGGGCGGTGCTTGCGTTCCGCGGGCGGCTTGGCTGGAGCGAGCGACCCGGACGCAGGTACCTACAGCACG
>DASRZB010000542.1:0-3891 GCA_035653855.1 Acidothermaceae bacterium
GACCGCCTACGTATGTCGACATATCTACGCCAGTTAACTCAGCTTCCCGTTGAGGTTCAGCCTTTGCAGAAGCGACATCCGTATATGTCCGGGCGAGATCGAGACGTTGAAGTCGTAAAAGCTCGCTCGCGACTGCTGCCGGCGGAACCGCCACGACGGCAACGTCAAAACGCTCCCCGGCAGCCGACGGGCGCCCGGCGCCGAGTTCGGTCGCCAACGCCAGGCGTCCCGGCGCATGGTCTTCCAGCGCGACGTCCACGAACCGCTGCCGCAAGGCGAGCCCGATCGACGTCCCGATCAGACCGGCCCCGACGATCAGCACCCGACGGATGCCAGCCGTCCCAGATTCGCCGTCGCCAGCTCGCACCAAGCCTGCGGTACTCATTGCTGGAGATCGTCACGCAATGCGGCAGCCGCGCCGAGGAACGCATGCCTGATCTCCGAGCGGGGCAGCGGGGTCTCGACGTGGGCAAGCAGCCGCAGCGTCCGCGGCATCGCCCCCGCGACCGCGATTTCACTAGCGCAGAGCAGCGGGACGTCGGAGAACCCGACCTCACGTGCGCCGGCGGCCGGAAAGCACGAGGTTAGGTCGGTGGTCGCCGTGAAGAAGATGCTGATCACATCCTGCGAGTCAAGGTCGTTGCGAACAAGGACGGCGGCCAACATCTCGCGCACCCCTTGGAAGATCAACTCCGGCTCGTCGGCATCAACCTGAATGGCGCCTCGAACAGCGCGAACCGCCATGTTGCTCCTCATGCGTTGGCCGACCCGGAGGTCACCATAGCGAGCTAGTGACATCGCCTCAAAGCGCTAGAGCGGTGTGTCGGTCAGTCGCAATACCGCCCTATCGACAAAGTCATCCGCAGGTTCAGCGACCCCGCGAGGTCGGAGAACCAGGGCCCGGGCTAGGTGACTTAGTAACAAGTCGACTCTTTATGTTGGCGCTGACCTGCGCGAACACCGGATCGGCAGGCCCGAGCGAGCATTGGAGGGAGAGCTCCGCACGCTGCGACAGCGAGGACGACACATACTTCAAACTGTTTATCGACTTACCGATACTATGCTTTGCCGCGACGCCGACTACTGGACGCGCCTGGTCAAAAGTTGGCCTAAAGGTCGACGGCGGCGAACAGCTCAGCGATCTCGTGGCTGTTCAACGGGCGGCTGCGCCCGGGGCGCAAATCGCCCAGCCGGACCGGTCCAACGGCTGTCCTGATGAGCCGCTGGACGGGGTGATCGACCGCCGCGAGCAACCGGCGTACAACATGGTTCCGGCCCTCGTGTAGGACGACCTCGACCATGACCCGGGCCCCGGAACGGCCGATCACCCGGAACGAATCGACCTGGACCAGGCCGTCCTCAAGCTCGACTCCGGCCTTCAACGTCTTGCCTAGGTCGCGCGGAACTGCACCGACGACCTCCGCCAGGTAGGTCTTGGGGACGCCGAAAGACGGGTGAGTCAGCCGGTTACCGAGCTCGCCATCGTTGGTCAACAGGATCAGGCCCTCGCTGTCGGCGTCCAGCCGTCCCACGTGGAAGAGCCGCTGCTCACGATTACCCACCAGATCGGCCAGGCACGGCCGTCCCTGCGGATCCGACATCGTGCTGACCATCCCCCGCGGCTTATTCAGCGCCAGGTAGACCGCGGACGTGCGGGTCGTGACGCGCATCCCGTCGACCTTGATGACCGCTCTCTCCGGGTCGACCCGCCTGCCCTGCTCGAGAACCAGCTGGCCGTCGACCTCCACCCGGCCGTGCGCGATCATCTCCTCGCACGCCCGCCGGCTGCCCAATCCGGCCGCTGCGAGAACCTTCTGCAGGCGAATCTCTGGCTGGGCGATATTCGAGCTAACCATCTCAACCTTCACTTGAGAGTTCGTCTTCAAGTGCATCGATCGTCGTAGACTCAGGCAAGAAGTCAGCCAAATTCGGTAGCTCTGTCAAATTGCCCAGGCCTAGTCGCTCGAGGAAGTACGGAGACGTCCGGTACAGGATTGCGCCCGACTCGTGATCGGCGCCGGCCTCTTCGACGAGACCCCGGCTCACCAGGGTTCGGATGACGCCGTCGACATTGACGCCCCGGACGGCGCTTACCCGTGTGCGGCTCACCGGCTGCCGGTACGCAACCACGGCAAGCGTCTCCAGCGCCGCCTGCGTGAGCCGCGCCTGTTGGCCCTCCAAAACGAACCGCTCCACGTATGGCGCGAACTCCGCACGGGTGTACAGGCGCCAACCGCCCGCGATTTCTCGTAGCTCGAAGCCTCTCCCAGCGTCGTCGTACTCAGCCTGCAGCGCGCGCAACATTGCGACGATCTCGGGCTCTGGGGTAGCGAGCACCTGCGCGAGAACGGTCGGGTCCGCCGGCTCGTCGACGACCAGGAGCACTGCCTCGAGCGCACCTCGCAGCTGCAACCCGGCGAGGTGGCCGCGCTCGGATACGTCGTCTTCGCCGTCGAACTCGATCGTCATCGCACCTGCCTCCGTCGCGCTGGGTCTATCTCTGGCACCCGGCGAGACTAGTCGTCCACGGTTGACGGCGTCGGATCGAGCGCAGCGGGCACGTCCGCGGCGTCCGGCTCGCCGTCGGAGCGGGGGGCCGCGCCGACCGCGTCGCCATCCTCCTGCAGCGTCCAGCGGACCAGGAGATCCCCAAGCGCAGTCACCTGCTCGAAGGCGATGCAGCCGTCCCGGAACAGGTCGAGCAGCGCCAAGAATCGCGCGACAACCTCGACCGTCGCTGTGCAGTCGGCCGTGAGCGACCGAAACGTGGCTGTGCCGGAACGGCGCAGGCGGTCGCGAAGGATCGCCACCTGCTCGCGGACGCTCACCGTCGGGCTGTGCAGGTGCGCGACGGACACGACCGCCGGTGGTCGTGGGGTCATCGCACGTCCCGCGAGCTCCGCGAACTGCGCAGGACCAAGCCCAAGGAGCACCTCAGGAAGCAACGCAGCGAACCGAGGCTCTGGCCCGACCGCGCGAGGGTAACGGCGGCTCTCGGCCGCGAACATCGCGGCGAAAATGGCCGAGACTTCCTTGTAGGCGCGGTATTGCAGGAGGCGCGCGAACAGCAGGTCGCGCGCTTCGAGCAGCGCCAGGTCGTCCTCGTCCTCGACTTCAGCCGCCGGCAGTAGTCGGGCGGCCTTCAGATCGACCAGTGTGGCCGCGATGACCAAGAACTCACTCGCCCGGTCGAGGTCCCAGACCGGACCCATTGCCCTAATGAACGCGATGAACTCGTCGGTCACCGTTGATAGCGATACTGCGGTGATGTCGAGTTCGTGCTTGGCGATCAGGCCGAGCAACAGGTCGAACGGGCCGTCGAAGACGCCCAGGTGCACGTCGAAGCCGGCTCGGGGCTCGGACGAGAACCGGTGGTCGTGGGGGCCGGCCCCGACCGGCGCTGCCTCGTTCGTTTCGACACTCACGCGATCAGTCTTACCAAGGGGTTGACGATCGCGCCGAGGATCGAGATGAGAAGGACCCTGCGAAAGATCACCGGGAACGAGCAGAACAAGAGGATGAGCAGGCCCCAGTTCTCTTCGTCGAGGCGGAATCGGACCCGCTGCCAGCCGCCTGACCGAGGCGTGAGCGCGAACAGCAACCGGCCGCCGTCCAGCGGTGGAATCGGCAAGATCGCGAGTACGCCCATTGCCAGCAACTCCACCCCGGCAAGGAGGAGCGCGACCTGCCCGAAGGGCAGCAAATAGTGGACATGGCTGTGTAGGTGGCCCGGGACGCTGCCGGCGAACGACTGCCCGGTAGATACGGCATAAAGCCCCATTTGCGACGCGAGTGCGGGAAACTGTTTCGAGTTCACCCCGTTGAAGTGCGTCCAGGAGCGGAATGCGAGCAGCAGCCCGGTGCCAAGAGCGGCGAGCACGATCGGTCCGA
>DASRZB010000543.1:0-10882 GCA_035653855.1 Acidothermaceae bacterium
GCCAGCGCCGACAGCCGGTCGGTCTCGTGCCCCCGGATGTGGCCGATGCCCCGCAACGTCGATGGCGTGTCGGCGAAGCACGCCAGCGCGGCGATTGTCGGTGAGAGTTCTGAATTCTCGCGCAGGTCGACGTCGATACCGTGGATCGTCGCAGCACCTTGCAGCGTCAGCCCAGACTCATCGATGGCGACGGTTGCGCCCATGTCAGAGAGCAGGCCACGAAGTGCATCGCCTGGCTGGGTGGTGTGCAGCGGCCAGCCGTCGATATGAATGGATCCGCCGGTCACCATCGCTGCCGCCAGAAACGGTCCGGCGTTCGACAGGTCGGGTTCGATGTCGATAATGCCGCCGGCTATCGTCCCTGGCGCAACGCGCCATGTGCCGTACTCGGTCGTATCGATCGCGATGCCCCGCTCACGCAACATCGAGACCGTCATCGCGATGTGCGGCTCCGACGGCAGAGCGGCGCCGCGGTGGCGTAGCACGATCTCGTCGTTGGCCTTGGGCGCGATCAGCAGCAACGCCGAGATGAACTGACTCGACGCCGACGAGTCGATGACAACGTCGCCGCCACGTACCGATCCGGTGCCGATGATGCTGAGGGGGAGCGCGCCCCGCCCATCGTCTTCGACGGTCACGCCGAGTTGCCGTAGGCCGTCAACGAGCGGCCGCAGCGGACGTTGCCGTGCACGTGGATCGCCATCGAAGGAAACGGTTCCGGTGGCCAGCGACGCGAGTGCGACGGCGAAACGGGCGACCGTTCCGGCCAGCCCGCAGTCGATGTCGGCCGGACCGCGAAGTGCCGCCGGCATGACGGTCCAGTCAGGGCCCGAATCGTCGACCGCCTCGCCCAGCGCGCGCAGCGCGCCCGTCATCAGGTCAGTGTCACGCGACCGCAAAGCGCGACGGATCACCGTAGGCGAATCGGCCAGTGCAGCAAGGGGCAACGCACGATTGGTCTGCGATTTCGAGCCCGGCAGCGCCACCGTTGCGCCGACCGGTCGGGCGGGCGTTGGCGCAGGCCACCACGCGTCCGCGGCCGACGGGGCCGCAGGTCGACTCACACCGGGTTGACTCACACACAGAAGGTACCGGGGTGGCATCCTGGCCGGATGTGCGGACGCTACGCCACAGCCAGGGATCCGGCTGATCTGATCGAGGAGTTCGGCGTTGACCGCGCCGTTCTCGACGAGCGGATTGCCGACGACGGGACACCGGAACAGGGCTTGCCGCCGAACTACAACGTCGCCCCCACCGATGAGGTCTACGCGGTTGTCGAGCGTCTCGATAAGCAGCAGCCGACCGCTCCACCGCAACGCCAGTTGCGCGTCGTCCGCTGGGGTTTGGTGCCGTCGTGGGCGAAGGACCGCAAGATCGCGAGCAAGCTCATTAACGCGAGAGTCGAAACGCTGACCGAGAAGCCCGCCTTTCGCAAGGCGTTCGCGGTGCGTCGTTGCCTGTTGCCCGCCGACGGCTACTACGAGTGGTACAACGACGATGCGACGCAGAGCGCGGCCGACCAGCCGGGCGGCAAGCGACCCAAGCAGCCGTATTTCATTCGAGGTTATGGTGGCGGGGTCCTGCCGATGGCCGGCCTATACGAGTTCTGGCGTGATCCACATGCCGAGCCGGACGTCGATCCGTGGCTGTGGTCGGCGACGGTGATAACCACCGAGGCAACCGATGACGTGGGGCGTATTCACGACCGGATGCCGATGTTGATAGAGCCGCGGAACTGGGCCCGCTGGCTTGATCCTCGGGAAGACGACACCGCCGCGATCGCCCAGTTGCTGATTCCGGCCGCGGCCGGGCGCCTCGAGGCATACCCGGTCTCGACAGAGGTGAACGATGTACGAAACGACGGTCCGCAGCTCATCGAGCCCATATCGTTCGGTCACGATGCGGTGAAGGCACCTCCGGATGGGTAGAGGGAGCGGATCGGGTCGAACCGACCGGCGGACGATTGCACAATCGGACGAAGACGCACCACGCACTTCCATCTCACGCACTTCCATCTCACGCACTTCCATCTCACTGAGGGGACGTCGATGGCTTCCACAGTGCCCTCGCAGGCGCAGACTCGCTCACGGCTCGAGGAAATGGTCGCCGAGCTCGACCGATCGGTCGCCACGCTGCGTGTCGAGCCGCCCGACCCCGACGAGGGCGGCACACCAGGAGATGCTGATGCCGGTGGCGACCTGGCCGACAACGCGCGTTCGGCCGCTGTCGTCGAGGCCGCCGAGGAACAGCGGGCACATGTCCAAGAAGCCCTGCGGCGCCTCGACGCCGGTGAGTACGGACGGTGCATTGACTGCGGAGCAGAGCTCTCCGCGGCGCGCCTCGAAGCCAAGCCTGAAGCCGCGCGGTGCGTAACGTGCCAGGCAAAGGCCGAGAGCGCCCGCTGATCGCCTCTCCGACCGAGGTCGGAACCAGAATTCTGGTGTCGACAGCGGTCGGCCCGGCGGACGCAGAACTGGCGCGGCCCGTCGGTACCCCGACGGGTTTGTTGGTGCTCGGGCACGGAGCGGGCGGCAGCATCGACTCTCCAGACCTGCGCGTGGTGACCGCCGCCGCACTCGATGCGGGAATCGCGGTGGCCCGGGTGCGGCAGCCGTATCTGGTGGCCGGCAGGCGGGCGCCGGCTCCCGCAGCCCAGCTCGACATCGCGTGGGCGGCCGTGGTCGAGCACCTGCGCGGCCTGCTTCATGCACAGTGGCCGGAGCTGCGCGTCGCGGTGGGCGGGCGCAGCAGCGGTGCCCGCGTGGCCTGCCGGACGGCGGGCGCGACCGGCGTCGTCGGCATCCTCGCGCTTGCTTTTCCCCTGCACCCGCCGGGACACCCGGAGAAGTCGCGAGCTCCTGAGCTCGAGGTCGACGTCCCCCTGTTGGTTCTCCAAGGGGCGCGGGACCCCTTTGGTGGACCTGACCAATTCCCTGCGGGGGTCGCGGTTCATGAGGTGGCAGGGGCCGATCACCGGCTGGCGGGTCCGGCACTGGCCGCCGCCGTGGGGGTCGCCGTGGACTGGCTGTCGGCCACCCTCGCGAGTAGGTAGGCGGACCCGCCCAAAGTATGGGCCGGACCCGCCCAAAGTATGGGCCGGATCGGCCCTTTGTATGGGGTGGGAATCGAGCCCCGGCAGCTCACGTTGTGCCTTGTGGAGGTCGATTGACCCCAATCCGAGAGTTGAAGGGTGGCGCCCACGTGCATACGGCGCACGAACCCACGACTCGTGACAACTCTCCGTTGCGGTGGCGACAGTGGCCCGTACCGCAGGAGTGGCCGACCGACAGATCGGGCGGCGTGAGCCGACCGGTAGTGTCGATGCGCGACCCCGCAGGGTCGGCCCGCGAGCGGGTGATCGGGAAAGCAGAGGGAGCGCGGTCTTTGGCCACCGTCGAGGAATCGACCGACGAGCGCAGCGCGCGCTTTGAACAAAGCGCGATGCCCTTCCTCGACCAGCTCTATTCGGCCGCGTTGCGTATGACACGCAACCCCTCCGATGCCGAAGATCTCGTCCAGGAAACCTTTGCTAAGGCGTTTGCCGCGTTCCACCAATTCGAAGAGGGCACCAACCTCAAGGCGTGGCTCTACCGGATCCTGACGAACACGTTCATCAATAGCTATCGCAAGAAGCAGCGCGAGCCCAAGCAGACCGGAGGTGACGAGCTCGAGGACTGGCAGCTTGCCCGGTCGGCCGAGCACACGTCGTCCGGCCTGCGGTCTGCTGAGACCGAGGCGCTCGATCACCTACCCGACTCCGACGTGAAAGATGCCCTGCAGGCCCTTCCCGAAGAGTTCCGGGTCGCGGTGTACTTGGCGGACGTCGAGGGCTTCGCGTACAAGGAGATTGCCGACATCATGGGCACGCCCATTGGCACAGTGATGTCGCGATTGCACCGCGGGCGGCGTGCGTTGCGAGCATCCTTGGAGGACTACGCGCGCGAGCGTGGCGTCGTGCGCGGCCCCATTGAGGCCGTCGGCGCGGCCGGCACAGGCAGTGCTGTTGAGGGCGGCGAGGAACGATGAGTTGCGGCAAGCACCACGAGACCCCGTGTACCGAGGTCCTTGACCGGGTCTACATCTATCTTGACGGTGAGATCGATGTTGCCGAGCGCGAGAAGATCCGCGGCCATCTCGAGGAATGCGGGCCGTGCCTGCGTCAGTACGACCTCGACCAAGCCGTCAAAGCTCTGGTCGCGCGCACCTGCGGTTGCGACCTCGCCTCCGATGAACTGCGCCGCAAGGTGCTTGCGCGCATCCGCGAGGTGCAGGTCGAGATTTCGCGGGGCGGCGTCGAAGCGGTCGAGGTTACGCAGACGCTGTATCGGGCCGACTGATTTAGCCCGCCAACCTTCGGTTGAGTGCATCGAGCACCGCGCGCGCCACGGCGTCCGCTTCATCGCTTCGCACTAACGCCGATCCGGTCAACACGAGTTCGCCGATGCCTGGGACCGCAACCTGTACAACACACGCCGCCATCCGCCGGTTGCCCATCGTCGAGACGGTGACGAATTCCACCTCTGCAGGAAGACCGAGCAGCTCGCTGACGGCGTCGAGCGTCGCACGGGCGATCAGCGTGTGCCGATGGCTCATTGTGGATGGTCCGATCGACCGGCCGTCATACGCCGCATCGCCGGTGCGCACGACAACTGATGCGTCAGCCTCAGAGCCCGCAGTTCTAATGGTGATCGCTGCGATGACAGGACGCGGCAACGTGTCGATTGCCGGCGTAGTGTCAGGCATCCGGATGATCGTGTGCATGTTGTCGTCGGCCGGTACGCCATCGATGTCGTCGTCAAACTGCACGACACTGACGATGCGGTGGTCGATGTCGATGTCGTAACCGGCCATCGCTAGCGACTGCACGTCGCGCACAACCTGCTTTGCACCTTTGCTGCGGCTGGCCACGATGTGAATCTCTGTCGGGACAGCGTCAGGCCCGGTGACAACGCTCGCGGCCCGGATGCCAGGTACTTGGCGCAGGGCTTCCTCGAGCTCAGGCAATAGGCGCAGAGTGGGCATGGTCACCGCGATCCCTTCCGTGTGAAGACGCGTTCTGGGGGGAGGGGACGTCGAGCGGCAGACCCGGATCCTGTTGTCCTGGGTTCAATGGTGGTGCAGTGGCGCGCAACGCTTCACGGACGGCTTGTTGGATCTCTTTCGCTGAGCGCCGTCGCGTCGCCGGATCGGGAATGGTGATGACCCGGGATTGTCTTGGCGTTTCGATTGGCGCTGCCGGGGGTTCCGCGGGTGCCTGCGAGACGGCGGCAGTTTCCGAGACGGCGGCAGCTTCCGAGACGGCGGCAGCGTCAGGCAGGACGACCTGCGCCTGCTGCCACGAAGCCGCGGACTCGTCACTTTCGGTCGCGGCTCTCGTATCGGCGTCGGAGCGCGTTGCGAGCACCACAGGCAGGACGCTGTTCGCGTAGCCCTCGACCTCACGCACCGACGCACGTTGCCACCAGCGCAACGTGCGCGCGGTCGCGACATCCAGCCGGTTGGCCGCGAGCGCCGCCGCTACCTCGGCGTCGAAGCGGGTGCTCGCATAATCAGGGCGGACGCCGAGTAGTGCCGCGACGAGTGAGGTGTAACGATCCAGGGCGGTCGATCTACCGGGCACGGCGGCACCCGCCGCCGCGTCAGCCGCGGGACCGCTCGGGTCACCCATGGCCACTAGCCCCAATCGTCACATCCGTCACACACCGGACCCGAGTGTAGGGCGAGACGATGGCTTCGCGGGAGTCCCACTGGCATCTAGGTCCTGGCGCAGAGATCGCCGTCGGCTAGATGAACATGTGGTAACAGATCGCAGGCAGGCTGTCCGGCTCGACGATCATCGAAACCCAAGCGACAACCCTGCATGGCCACAACAGAGGGGCATTAAACGGATGAATAGGGTGATGGCTGATATTTCACCGTCATCCGTCTCGTAGCGCGTCGTCATCCTTGTCGTGCAATCTCTAGTCCTTTGTGACTGGCCAGCAAGGAGTGCCCCGAAACCCGTGTGGCTGCAGTGTCTGCCGGGTCTTGACTTGCCCTGATCTTCACCGATTCACTCCTTATGCGGATGCTCTTTTTACCCCTCGAATTCCGGTGAGTTCCGGTGCCGAGCCAGGTGCAAAGATCGCCGTTTGTGCCCCGGGGAGCCCCCAATTTCTCGGGTCGCAAACAACTGCAGAGCGAACGGGACTTGGGTGCATTTAACCAGTTTCTACTCCTTTAGCGGAGCGTATCTCGCGTAGGCCTTAGCGGCGCCTATGACGTGATTCGTAGGAGCTGAGATCCATGCAAAAGATCACTGCCGTCGTCGAGAAATTCTTCCTCGGCGCAAGCACCAAGTGGAGTTAAAGCACGTGCACGTGAAGCAAGGTTGACCCGAGTCCCGTTTCGCTCTTCTTCTCTCCTTGCACTTCCCCCAACAGTCACACGGGCGGCTTCTCGGCCGGGCTTCGTTCCTCAGCCCACCTCGAACCGCCGCTGGCACTGGCAGGAGTCACCATGCGAGACATGCCGCGCAGTGCGCAGGCATACGTCTTCGCGGTCGCTTGCGCCGGGCTCGCGGTGGTTATCGCGGCCAGCGTCTCGGGCGCAGTGAACTGGGCGGCGGTTGCCGTCCTGGGTGCCTTGTACTGGTTCGCTGATTCACGCGAGATCATCACCAGAACTGGCGTCCTCGGTGTATCTGCAAGTTCCCCAGTGGCGCTCGCGTCTTTGTTGCTGCTCGGGGCATGGGGCGGGGCCCTCGTTTGCGCGGTGAGTGCTCTCGCCTACGCCCGTCACGCGGCATGGTTCAAGCACGTTTTCAACGGTGCGCAAGCCGCCCTCAGTGCCGCTCTTGCCGGCGGTATCTACCACCTCGTGCCTGGCGCGGCCCAGGACGGCTTCGCCCACGCGAGTTTCCCGGCCGTGCTGCCCGCGGTCGCGGTCGCGGGGCTCTCGTACTTCGTCCTCAACAACTTGTTCGTGGCGGTGGTTGTTCGCCTGACGACAGACACGTCGATGCGAGCGGTGTGGTGGAACGGTGTCGCCGAGATGGCGATCCCGAGCCTCGGCTACGGCTCGATCGGGCTCATCGTGGCCGTGCTCTGGGTCGGTGGCGTCGGCCCAGTCGCCGCGTTGCTCGTGCTAGCGCCACTGGTCATCGCGCGTTGGGCCTTCGAGCAATACAGCCAGCAGCACGCCGCCTATGACGCGACTGTCAGGTCGCTCATTCAGGCTGTTGAAACGAAGGACTACTACACCCGCGGTCACAGCGAGCGGGTGGCATCGGCGTCCGTGCTGATCGCTCAACAACTCGGCATGCGCGAAGATCGACTCGAGATGCTGCGCTACGCCGGCATGCTGCACGACGTGGGCAAGCTCGGGGTCCCAACCAAGCTCCTGCAAAAGACAGGGCCGCTCGACGACGACGAGTTCGCCTCGATCAAGCTGCACCCGACCCGCGGCTTCGAGATGGTGAATGGGATCTCGTTCCTCGAAGAGGCCACCCTCGGTATTCGGCATCACCATGAGCGGGTTGACGGTCGTGGCTACCCCGACGGACTAGCTGGCGAGGAGATCCCCGAGTTCGCGCGCCTGATCGCGGTGGCCGACGCGTTCGACTCCATGACGTCGACGCGCTCGTATCGCGGTGCCCGATCGGTCGATGCGGCGATTCGCGAGCTGCGCCGTTGGGCTGGCACTCAGTTCGACGCCGGAATGGTCGAGGCACTCGTGGTCGCGGTCGGCATCAGTGGTTGGCAAGCCAGCGTCGATGCCACCGACGATGTCGTCGACCCCGCGCTGCTGGTGTACCGCGACCACGACGATCCGTCGAGCGACATTGCTGCTGGGTTCGCGTTCGAGACGTTCGGCATCCGCGACGAGCAGCAGGTCTCGTGACGTGAAGGCACTGCCCGAGCCGCGCGCGGTCCGCGAAGGCAGCAGCGGCTCAGAACTCGCCGGTCGAATTTTTGTCGCGCTCGTGTGCATCAGTGCAGCGGGCGCCGCGGTAGCGACGGGCATCCATGGCGTCGTTCGACCGGGCGTGGCGATCGCATTCGTCGCCCTCATCGCGATTGGTGAGCTGCTGAATGTCCGGCTGCCTGGTGACCGACCGGCCGCACCGATCGCGTCCGCGGGCGCGATCGGTTACGCGATGTTGTTCGACGTCGGTGGCCGTCCGGTCGCCCAGTCAACCGCTCAAGTAGTTGCGGTGACAGCAGCCGGCTGCCTCGTCGGGACTCTGGGGCGAGCCGCCGCTGGTCGCCGTCCGCGCCTCACAGCTGTTGCCCGGCGAGTTGTCGTGGCCGCAATCACGGCGGCCGCGTTCCGGCTGGCCGCGCCGCATCGGCTGACGATGGTGCATTTCGCTGACTTCAAGTCCCAACTGCGTTGGGTCGCGTTCCTGATGGTCGCGATCGTCGCGCTGGCGACGGTTCTCGACTTCGTGATCGCCGCGTTCGTCCGGTCGCAGGATCGAGCCGCGGCCTTCGGCTGGACGTTGCGAGACGAGATCAGCGCGACCGCAGCCCTTGCTGCCGCCGTCGGCGCGACCGGTGTACTGACCGCGCTTGCCACGCCGTCCATGCAGCTTTATGCCTTGCCGGTTTTCTGCATCCCACTGTTGCTGACCCAGTTCGCATTCCGGCGGTACGCGGCGATTCGAACGACATACCGCCAGACCATCCGTTCGCTCTCGCGAGTTACCGAAGTCGGCGGCTACGTCGAAGAGGGTCACTCGCATCGGGTCAGTCAGCTGTCGATCGCGATTGGCCGCGAACTCGGCCTCACCGAGAACGACCTGCTCGAACTGGAGTACGCGGCACTCCTGCACGACATCGGCCAACTCTCGCTGATCGACCCGATCCCTGGTGGATCGACGCTGGTCGTTGCACCGGTCGAACGGCGCCGGGTTGCGGAGCTTGGTGCCGACGTCATCAAGACCACCGGCGTCCTTGACCGGGTAGCAGACATCGTTGCCCGGCAGGCTGACCCGTATCGGCGGCATCGCGAGTCGCCCGACCACACGCTGCCGATCGAGAGTCGCATCATCAAAGCGGCCAGCGCCTACGACGACCTCGTCGGCGCACACGCGACCGCTGATGCGAACGCCGACGCGTTGGAGCGGCTGCGCCTCGGCATGGCTTACGAGTACGACCCGCAGGTCGTGGAGACCCTCACGAAGGTGGTGGCGCGCCGCATCGAGCACGCCTCTGCTCACCACACCGAGCGATCCCGCCAAATCCTGGCCTGAAACTTCGTGCGAGTTCCCCCGTCCGGGCCGGGGTGATGGACCGGTAGGTTCTGGAGGCGATCAGGCGACACAGTCGCCCCTGTCTCATCAGGCGACGCAGTCGCCACTGACTCCAGCTGAAAGGGACCGCACGTGACCGCTTCTGCGTCCGCCTACGGGTCGTCAAACAGCTTCGCCCTTCGCCGCCCAGTGCTCGCGGATCGGTTGCCGAAAAGCATGGCCCGCGATGTCGCGCTGGTCGCCTGCGTCGCTGCGTTCATGTCGTTGGTGGCCCAGGTTTCGTTCCATCTGCCCAACAATCCGGTGCCGGTCACCGGCCAGACGTTCGGGGTGCTGCTGTCGGCCGCCGCGGTCGGTCCATTTCGCGGACTGGCCGGGCAGTTGCTGTACATCGTGATCGGCTGGGTGGGTCTGCCGGTCTTTGCCGGCGGTACACACGGGTGGTCAGTGCTCAGCGGTGGGTCCGGCGGCTACTTCGTTGGTTTCCTGCTTGCGACACTGCTGGTCGGCTGGCACGCGCGGCACGGCATCGATCGCCGCGTTGACACGCTCGTCGGCTCCTTCCTGCTCGCCACGGCTCTGATTTACGTTCCCGGCGTGTGGTGGCTGGCGCACTTCTATCACTGGTCCTACACGAAGGCGATCTCGACAGGAGTGGCGCCGTTCATCCTCGGCGACTTGCTGAAAGCGCTGGCCGCGGGAGCGTTGCTGCCGGCTGCGTGGAAGCTGGTCGGCGACCGAACCCGTCGATGACCTCACCGTGGACATTCGACTCGGTTCTGGTCGCGAACCGGGGGGAGATCGCTCGGCGGGTGATCCGGACAGTCCAGCGGCTCGGCTTGAAAGCTGTCGCTGTCTACTCGGAGGCTGACGCCAGCCTGCCGTTCGTCAAAGAAGCCGACGAAGCCGTGCTGCTCGGGGCGGCCGCACCGGCGCAGAGCTACCTCGACGTCGCCAAGGTGCTCGAGGCGGCCGAGCAATCGGGTGCCCAGGCGATCCACCCCGGCTACGGGTTCTTGTCCGAGAACGCTGAGTTCGCTCGTGCGGTGGCAGGCGTTGGTCTGGTCTGGATCGGACCGTCGCCCGAGGCGATCGTGGCCATGGGCGACAAGGTCGCCGCGCGCAACCTGGTCGGCGATGCCGGCGTGCCGGTTGCCCCCGGTACGCGCGAGCCGGTCGCTGACGCGAAAGCGGCACTCGTCGCTGCCAGGATCGTTGGCTATCCGCTCATGGTGAAAGCGGCAGGTGGCGGTGGCGGCATCGGCATGAGCGTTGCTCATGACGAAGCGGAGCTGGCAACCGCATTCGCGACCGCACAGTCGCGCGCGGAGCGCTTCTTCGGCAATCCCTCGATCCTGCTCGAGCGCTACGTCACGAGCGCCCGGCACGTCGAGGTGCAGATCCTCGGCCTGTCCGATGGTCGGGTCGTGGCGTTGGGCGAACGCGACTGCTCGGTGCAGCGCCGTCATCAAAAGGTCGCCGAGGAGACACCCTGCCCGGTACTGACGCCGCCGCTACGCGCGCGCATGATCGAGGCTGCCGTGCGGGCCGGCGAGGCTGTTGGGTACCGCGGCGCGGGCACCGTGGAGTTCCTGCTCGATCCCGCAAGCCTCGCCTCGGGCGGCGAGTTCTACTTCCTCGAGATGA
>DASRZB010000544.1:0-3076 GCA_035653855.1 Acidothermaceae bacterium
GGTCACCAGATCGCCAAGCAGTGACGTCGGGCCGCTGCTGCCAGCCAACCGCGCGCGTCGGGCCTGGTCTGCGATGTGCTCGCGCTCGCGAAGTACCGGGCCGACGAACCTCAAGACCCGTTCAAGCGGGACGCCGGCGCCTTCTGCGACATGCTCGGCCGACTCGCCGCTGCGCACCCTGTTCTGGATCTCGCGCGGGGAGATACGGCTCTCAAGTGCCATCGTGAGCTGGCCCAGCCGCGAGAGGTGCCCGTTCACTCCGGCCCGAAGTCGTTCGTCGATGACGATCGTGTGCTGGACGCCGGCGTCGTCGGTCAGAACCAAGCGCTCGCCGTCCTCGCTGACGCCTACCAGCCGCAGCTCCGCCATCTGACCTCCTCACCGACTATCGATGCGTCCCCATGTGCTCACCTGCATCCGAAGGCAGTCTGCCGCGCCGACCGGTGCTTCGGCCAATCGGGTATCGACCCAAGGACGTTCGTGGCATTGGCCGGACCCCAAACGGCCGAGCGGTGGCGGGTGCCGTCGGCCGAAAGATCGAGAGTGAGCAGTCTGGTCGTCGCCGTGCAACCACGCCCTAAGGGGGCCGTGCTCGAGGTGAGCCGCGCGACCGGCGGAGCGCTTGGGCACTTCGATCCGATCACGGCTCAGCTGTTCGTGATCGATCCGCAGGACAGCCTCGCCGTCGCCGCAGCCGTTGCGCCGTATCTACTCGGCGGCGATCAGCTACTAGGCGTCCTGTCGCCGCGGCACATCGACGCCGCAGACGTGCTTTGGGGAATCCTCGAAGCGAGTCCGTTCACGTGGCATCGCTTCGTACCGCTGCATGATCGGCTGCTGTTCTTCTACTGCCCGCTCGCACATCTCGCTCTTGAAATCGTCGATGAGGGCGAGTTCGCCGCTGACGTCGATGCGCCGAGGTTCGCGCAGCTGGCAGTCAGCCTCGCGGCGATCCCGTTGCGCGATCTCGAAGAGCACCCCGGTGCGGTTGCACGTTGGCTGAGCGCTTTGTGTACGCGGCGGGCAAACAGCAGACCCGGTACTGCGCCGGACGCCGAGCTGCATCGGTCGATGTGGATGCGACTGACGCACGGCTGATCGAAAGCGCGCTAACTCCTTGTTTTGAAGGGTTCGAGTGCTTTCAGTACGACGTCGGTGACTTCGTCGACCGGCTTCGCGGCGTCGATGCGGATCAGGAGGTCTTGTGCGCGGTAGTGGTCGATGAGGGGTGCGGTCGCGGCGGCGTAGACATCGATGCGGTGCCGGGCGACCGCATCGACATCGTCGACGCGGCCTTCCGCCAGCGCGCGGCTACTGGTACGTCGCAGCAGCTCGGCGTCCTCCACGTCGAACCACACGGCCGCGTCCGGAACGCCACCCAGCTCCGCTGCGTACGCCGAGAGTTCGCGTGCCTGTGCGACGTTGCGAGGAAATCCGTCAAGCACGTAGCCGCCGCTGGTTAGTGCCGCCTGCAGAGGCGCCCGCAGAACCTCGAGCATCAGCTCGTCGGGCACCAGATCGCCGGCAGCCAGGTCATCGGCGACCCGCTGGCCAAGTTCGGTGCCAGCGGCGACCTCCTCCCGCAGGATCTCTCCTGAGGACAGATAGGTGACCCCGTACCTAGCCGCGATTCGGCGGCCTTGGGTGCCCTTGCCCGAAGCCGGTGGGCCGATCAGCAGGACGTGCACACTGGAGCCTTTCGTCGGTCAGCCGTGGGCAACTGGGAAGATCGAAAGATGCGACCCTATGACGCCGTGCTCCTCGTCTCATTCGGTGGGCCTGAAGGGCCCGACGACGTGATGCCATTTCTGGAGCATGTAACGGCCGGTCGTGGGGTGCCCCGGGAGCGGTTGGTCGACGTTGCCCAGCACTACTACCGCTTGGGCGGAGTGAGCCCGATCAACGGCCAGAACCGTGCGCTCCTGGCCGCACTGCGCGATGAGTTCGATGAGCATGGGGTCGGGCTGCCTGTGTATTGGGCAAACCGGCACTGGGCGCCGATGCTGCCCGACGTACTGGCCCAGATGCGCGACGACGGCATCACGAGCGCCATTGCGTTCTTGACGTCTGCGTACGCGAGCTTCTCCAGCTGCCGTCAGTACCTCGATGCCATTGAGCGGGCACGCGCCGAAGTGGGTGCTGGCGCGCCCGCCGTCGATCGGCTCCGGCAGTACTTCAACCATCCCGGCTTCATCGAGCCCATGATCGGTGGCGTCGAAGCGGCGTTGCAGCAGCTACCGGCCCAGTACCGCGACGACGCACCCCTCGCGTTTGTCGCGCACTCCATCCCATCAGCGATGGAGGCAACGAGCGGTCCGGCGGGCGGCGCGTACACAACTCAGCTCGCTGAGGTGATCCGTCTCGTGACCGAGGGCGTCGGGGGAAATCACTCGGCCACGCTGTCCTTCTGCAGTCGCAGCGGCTCGCCGTCCGTGCCCTGGCTCGAGCCGGATATCGGTGATCGCCTGACCGAGCTGGCGAAAGATGGTGCACGGGCCGTGGTCGTCGTCCCGATCGGCTTCGTGTCCGACCACATCGAGGTCGTCTACGACCTCGACACCGAGGCCGCCGAAACGGCCGCCGAGCTTGGACTCGCGTTTGTCAGGTCAGCAACCGTCGGAACCGCGCCGGCGTTCGTGTCGATGGTGCGCGAGTTGGTCCTCGAGCGCATGGGTGAGGTTTTTCCACGCGCGTTGGGAAGTCTCGGGCCGGCGCTTGACCGGTGCCCGGCGGACTGCTGCCGCCCGCGAGTCGACAGCCCTCGGGGAGACACGGCCCGAATTGATAGAGGGGCCCCCCGTGGCCGATGAATCAACGGCCCATCTGCTCGAGCTTGCTGTCAGCGCAGCGCGGCTCGCTGGTGACTTCCTCGTCGACGCTCGACCTGCCGACCTCGTCGTGGCCACCAAGTCGACCCCGACCGATGTCGTCACCCAGATGGACACCGCCGCGGAACGATTGATCGCGAGCACCATCAAAGCGAGCCGGCCCGATGACGCGATGCTCGGCGAGGAAGGGCAGGGCGGCGGTGCGACTGGCGGCAGCCGCGTGCGGTGGATAGTCGACCCGATCGAGG
>DASRZB010000545.1:0-6348 GCA_035653855.1 Acidothermaceae bacterium
ACGGCCCAGCCGGGTCGGTCGCGTCGACCTCGACGATCTGGCGGGTGCTGGCCGGTGTCCCGTGCTGGCGGGCAGAGGAGCACCGAGGTGGTGATCGATCTGGACGCCACGTTGGTCACCGCGCACTCGGACAAGGAAGACGCCCGCGGGAACTTCAAGGGCGGCTTCGGTCACCACCCGCTCGGGGCGTGGCTGGTGGCGGAACAAGAAGATCTCAGATCGCGAAGTCGAAGGCTTGGACGGACTACTACGCGCGCAAAGGACCTCAGCCGAGAAGCCGACCGTTGCTGTAGGGAAACGCGCACATCTGCCGCTGGTCGCGAGCAAACCCTTCACTATTGGAGCCGACCCCGCCGTCACCCTGCACTTTCCGATGCGCCGGTCGGCGACGAACGATGGAATCTGCTCTCCGGTCAGGGTCAGCGAAGATCCCGCTGGCCTACGGAATCGCGATGCGCTCGACGGGCTGTCCGGTTACGGCGGCGATCAGGTCGAAGTCTTTGTCACAGTGCAACACCGTGAGACCTGCGAGTTCAGCGGTCGCGGCGATGATCAGGTCCGGAACGGACGGCGCCCGGTGTTGCCCCTGGTCCCCAAGCAGCATCTGCACCTCGATCGCTCGGTCCTCGATGGCTGGGGTCTGGTATTCGATCGGCATCCAACTCATCGGGGACCGCCGAGCGCTGTTCCGTAGGTCAGTGCCGGTGCGGGCTGAGTAGCCCACTTCGAGGCGCGTGACTGTGCAGATGCGGACCAGGCCTCGTTCGACTCGAGCGACCCACTCCGGGCCGTCTGGACTGGTCGAGATCCTCGATAGGGCCGAAGCGTCGATCAGCCACTCGGTCAAGCCCAGGCACCCTTCATGACCTCGGGGTCGCCAAGGTCGGCGAAGGTGTCAGAGAACGCAACGAAGTCATCCATCGACAGTGATTCACTCGGCGTCGCTTCTTGGGCCAGCCGCCGGCGCAGGAACTCAGTCCGCGAGAGCCCTAGCTTGGCCGCTCTCGCATCCAAGGCCGAGACGACGTCATCTGGGACGTCGCGAACGAGGATGTCTGTCACGCTCACCACCTCCAGTGATATCTCAAGATAGCACCGAGTGAGCTTCGGTCGACTAGCAAGTGCGCTTGAGCACGCGCCGGAGCGGATCGGAATCGCATCGGAACCATCCGCTCGATGACCACCTGCAGAAGTTGGGGCACATCTAGGGCACGGGCAGGGATCGCCGTGGGGCCTGATGGTGAGAATCAGGCCTTTGACCAGCACAGATGCGTCGGGCGGCTCGCCAGCACCACCGCCTTTGCAAGGCGGGGGTCAGGGGTTCGATTCCCCTAAGCTCCACCCTCGTCTCCACTCAGAATTCCTGCCTGCTGGTGTCCGTCTGACCCGTCCCTGTTCGTGATAGCGAGTAACGGCGTGCATGGAGCACACCGATATCGCGATAGGACGATCGACATGGCGAAGTTCATCTACATCTACCGGGGCCCCGCTGCTGCAATGTCCGATCTCACGCCGGAACAAGGTGCGCTGCGGATGGCCGCATTCGGCGCCTGGATGGACAAGGTTGGCCCGGCGCTCGTCGACGTCGGCAGCCCGTTCGGGTCGGGCGCATCCGTTCGCGACGACGGCACGGAAGGTTCAGCCGGCGACCTGCTCGGTTACACGATCGTCGAGGCGGACGATCTCGCTGCAGCCAAGGCATTCACCGACGGCCTCCCGTTCTTGTCGGGAAGCGACGGGGACTGCGTCGTGGAGATTTTCGAGCTACTGCCGATATAGCTCGAGGGCTGCCAGGCGGGCCTCGAGTTCGTCGACCCGATGGCTGAGCAAGGCGAGTTGAGCTTCGGCATCGAGTCGTCGCTGGGCGGTGTACCGCATGCGGGGCGATGCCTCAGCACGTGCCGCCACGACAGCAAGAGGAACCAGCCGAGTCGGACCGTGTGGGCCTTCGGTGAGTCGGGAGGGGATCTCACCGCTGCGATACCAGGTGCGCAGCGCGGCCCGCGATGCGCCCGTCTGCCGCGCTGCGATGTCCAGCGTCACCCAATCAGACCCTTCGAGCTGAGCAGTCAGCTCGAGCGCCGCATCCCAGTCTTCGAGCCTGTCGTCCCAGTCCATCGCGAACCTCCATTACCATGCTATTAGCAGGGTCTTGACTGGGTATAGAGGCAACGCGCACGCTGAAACCATGTTTGAGCGATTCTCACCTTCAGGCCGCCAAGTCATCGTGCTCGCGCAAGACGAAGCCCGGCGGTTCAACCACAACTACATCGGCACCGAGCACCTGCTCCTCGGACTGCTCGCGGAGCCGGAAGGCGTCGCACGGCGGGCGCTGCTGGCCGCCGGAGTGACTCTCGACGACGCTCGCACGCGGGTTCAAACAGCGGTCGGTCGGGGTAAGCGTCCGCCAAGCGGGCACATCCCGTTCACCCCGAGCGCGAAAAAGGTTCTCGAGCTGGCACTGCGCGAAGCATTGAGCCTGCACCACGACTACATCGGCACCGAGCACCTGCTCCTCGGCCTGATTCGAGAACGTGAAGGGCTCGGAGCGCGGCTGCTTATCGAGTCGGGCATCGATCTGCTCAGTTTGCGGATGAAGGTGGTCGACCTCGTGCCGTCTGCTGCCGCGGCCGAGACCCACCGCCGGCCGTTTTGGGCTCGCTCGCGACACGATCTCCCCGTTCGTGCCGAAGCCAGCGACGTCCTGCGGACCACCACGGCCACCGATAGCAGCCTCGACGAAGCTCGGCGGTTAGCGGGCGCCGGCGCCGTTGGCTCGCATCATTTACTGCTCGCGACGCTGAGCGATTCGACGAGTGCTGCGGCGAAGGCCCTGGGCAGCCTCGGGATTGACCTCGACCAGGCCCGGTCAGCGCTACGGGAGGTCGACGTTGCCGGTACTACCGACGAGCTTCCAGAGGAGGCCGGACGCCGACAGCTGGTGATGCGGGTAACCGGCTCGACTCTGGTGATGGAGACGACCGATCCAACGCTTCTCGTGCAGGCGCAAGGAATTTTGGCATCGTCGGGCGGACACGAAATCCGCGGCGACGACGCACGCAGCCGGGGGTTTGCCGAGATTTGGCGGGCGTGGCAGGCGAGTCTGCAGGCAACGGCCGAGCGCGCAGACGAGGCGAGCGCGGCAGGCACGGCAGCAGACTGACACGTGGTCAGGCTGATACCGGGCCTGGCTGGCTCGGAACTACGGCGACGTGGGTCAGGCGTGGTGGTGCGCGGGTGAATCGTCGAGCGGGTGTGAGCCGTTCATTGCGCGCAACTCCGTGTCGTCCATGTCGTCGGTCTCGAGCGGATACGGGGTGAGCTGAACCGGCTTGCCCGCTTGGGCCAACCAGGCGGCTGTCGCACCGAGCACGCCACCGAGTCCGAGGCACATGAGCGCGACCGGCCACCGCCGGCGCTTCTTCACGACGATGGCTTCACCGGTGCGAAGTGCGGTGGCGGCGAGACCCGCGCGCCGAAGAGCTTCGCCACGGATCGGGGCGGACACAACCAGCGCCGTGCCGACGGCTGGCATGATGCGCTCGCCGATGAGCTGCCGGGTTTGCTTGGCTGCCCGGCGACCGAACGGGCCGAACACCGGCGTGATGCGCTGGTCGAGGAGCTGGCGGGTCCGCTTAGCCGCCTTCGAACATGCCGGTCCGACGGCCGGCATGATGCGCTCACCCACGAGCTGGCGGGTTTGCGCAGCTGCCTTGCGACCGGCAGGTGCGGCGACGGGGACGATCCGGGTGCCGACGAGCTGGCGTGCCGCGCCAATGCGTGCGGCGGCGATATCGGTCATCTTCGCGGTGGTGACGGGCATGCGAACCTCCGTAGGAGCGGCACCGAACAAGCTGGGGAGCGCGAGTCGTGCAGTTGGTGCTCAGTTTGCCATTCCCGCCCCGGACGGTCGGTAACCAAGACCCGTCTGGGGTTCGTGTCCACGGTACGGCGCGACGGTGTCCGCTGTCGCGTGGGAAGATGACGTATCCGCGCACCGACCGGGAGGAATCACCCAGTGGCCGACGAGACTTTCGCGACTTTGCACACGACGAAGGGCGACATCGAGATTCGGCTCTTTGCCGATCACGCTCCGAAGACGGTGGCGAACTTCGTCGAGCTTGCTGAGGGCACCAAGGAATGGAAGGACCCCCGGAGCGGCTCGAAGACCACGACCAAGCTGTACGACGGAACGGTCTTCCATCGAGTCATCGACGGGTTCATGATCCAAGGCGGCGACCCGCTCGGCAGCGGCCGCGGCGGGCCGGGCTACCAGTTCGCCGACGAGTTCCACCCGGAGCTCGCTTTCAACCGGCCCTATCTACTCGCGATGGCGAATGCGGGTCCGAACACCAACGGATCGCAGTTCTTCATCACGGTTGGTCCGACGCCACACTTGAACCGCAAGCACACAATCTTCGGTGAAGTCACGAAGGGCAGCGACGTCGTCGATGCGATCGCGACTGCGCCTACCGCGGCGGGCGATCGGCCGCGCACGGACATCGTGATCAACTCCGTCACCATCGAACGCCGTCCGGCCTAACTCAGGTGATCGCAGACCCGCGGGGGACTGCCGAAGCCAGTAACGCGCCCACCTGTTACCGGCATCCTGGCCGGGAGACCTACATCAGTTGCCAGCGGTGCGGGCGGCCGATCTGTCCTGACTGCATGATTCCGGCAGCAGTCGGTTTTCAATGCCCGGAGTGTGTGCAGCAGGGCAGGGCCCGGCAGACTCGCACGGTCTTCGGTGGTCGGGTCACCGCAAACCCGCACGCCGTGACGTACACGCTGATCGGGCTGAACTGCCTCGCGTTCCTCGGCGAGATTTCTTCTAGCGCGTTCGTGAACCGGTTCTTACAGGTCGGCGGCGCGACTGAACTCACGAACGGCGTGCCGCACGCGATCGGAGTCGCACACGGCCAGTACTACCGGTTGCTGACCAGCATGTTCTTGCACGAGCCGCCATCGGCGGGCGGCACCTTCTTTCTGCACATCCTGTTCAATATGTGGTGCCTCTTTGTCGTCGGACCACCTCTCGAGGCTCTCCTAGGGCGGGTTCGGTTCGTGGGGCTGTACCTACTCACCGGCCTCGCCGGCTCGGTTCTCGCGTACGTGCTGACCCCGCCTTACGTCGCCGAGCTCGGTGCGTCAGGCGCGATCTTCGGCCTCTTCGGCGCACTGCTGATACTCGGGCGGAAGCTGCGGCTGAACATCCAGCCCATCGCGCTCACCATCGGGCTCAACCTGGTCTTGACCTTTTCGCTGCCCAACATCAGCTGGCAGGCCCACATCGGCGGCCTCGTCGCCGGGGTTGCGTTGGGTGCGGCGTGGGGCTACGCGCCGCGAGCCAATCGGACGGCGATCCAGATCGGCACCTCCGTCGCGCTCGCCGCGATCTTGGTGGTCATCGTCATCCTGCGAACGCACAACTTAACTGGATGACCTGCGGTCACACGAGCGCACCGGCCGAGCGTTATCCCCAGTGTGGATAACGGTTGTGGATGAATTACAGGCGTGTGATTCGCGACCTACCGGTGAATCACAGGTGAATTGCGCGGGTGGCGACCCTCACAGCCACAGCCATCGCGAAGAGCAGCCGCCTAGCGCCATTGGGTGGCGAGGCCGAGGCCGATCACCAGCAGCGCGAAGCCCTCGATGAGGTTGCCGCCTTGGCCGCCCAGGCTTCCCATGCCGGGGAACCCGTAGTTGGAGACGTACCCAAGGACCAGCCAGAGCACCCCGACCACCATGAAACCGACCATTGTCGGAGCGACCCACGGCGGGCTCACCCGCTTGCTGGCCGAGCGTTTCGGCGGCGGAGTGAAGACCTCGGTCTTACGGACACGCGACTTCGGCACGACAAGCCCTTCGGGAGCGTTTCGACGGTCGGGGAAGCCCGAAGGCTTCGCCCTCGGTTAGCGTAGCCGTCGGGGCTCAGGATCTGCAGATGAGGACGGCGGTGGCGGCGCGGTGAAGATCCGGTCGTCACAGGCATGGCGCTACGGGGTCCCCGCTACCGCTCTGGTTGCTGGATTGCTGTTCGCCACCTCGGCCACGACTTCGCACGGCTTCGACCTGCGGGTGACCGGGCGCGACGACGTGAACACCTTGGCTGCCCGCGAGCAGCGAACGGTGATTGCGCAGGGCGCCGCGCTCGCCGCGCTCGAGCGCAAGGTTCAGGCGGCGACATCCGAGGCGGCGAAGACCGATAGCCGGGTAGCCCAGGCCGCCAACCAGGCGGCTGCTGTGGCGAACGACGCGGGGCTGGAGCCGGTGACCGGACCCGCGGTAACGGTCACGTTGAACGACGCACCCTCGCTGCCGGGCAAAGAGCCGAGCGCAGTTCCA
>DASRZB010000546.1:0-2753 GCA_035653855.1 Acidothermaceae bacterium
ACGGCACTCAGGTGGCCATCGTCGAGAAGTGCTGGTCTCACTCGCTGGCCAGGTCCGCATCTCCGAAGCCCTTACGTGCGGCCAGCCAGTCGCTCTCGTCCAGCTGCTCCAACAGCGCACGCCGCAGGGCATGCACCCCGCCCGGAACGATGACCAGCGCATCGCCGAGGTCGACAAATCCGACCTCACCGCCGGTGTCGAGACCCCAGCGGTGCCGGGGCACTGCCGGAAGGCTCATCTGGCCTCGGGAGGACACTCGTAGATCGCCGACGTTCGTCATGACCACCAGTCTACAAGGTGGTTGGACTCATTGCCTTGTGCGTTCCTGATCTGCGCTATGCGCTCGGGTGACGACGGCAGCGGTCGGCGTTATCGCGCGTCGTTCTGTCCGCCGCCTGATCTGCCGAACGCCGATTCGGCGCGAGTCTCGGTCTTGCGCTCGGCGCCCGGAATGGAAGAATATGGGCGTGGTCGCCGTCGATGGTCAGCTTGGGATGCAGGTACAGCTCTCGGTTCGACGTGGGCGGGAGGCAGTGGAGTTTTACAAGGCGGCATTCGGCGCGGACGAGGTGTACCGCTTCGGGGGCACGGACGATCACGAGGATGTCGTCTGCCAGCTCACCGTCAACGGCGCGTCGTTCTGGGTCGAGGACGAATCGCCATCCGACGGCAACTTCAGTCCCGAGACGGTCGGCGGCTGCACCGAGCGCCTGCTGCTGATCGTCGATGACCCACTGGACGTCGCGCGGCGGGCGATAAGACTTGGGGCGAGGGAGGTCAGTCCTGTAGCCGAGGAGCACGGATGGCTGCTCGGTCGCATCGACGATCCCTTCGGCCACCGTTGGGAGATCGGACATCCGCTCGGGTCTTGGCCGCCGGTGGAGCCCACGGAGCCGTCGTGAAGGTCAATCGGTCGGTGCCGCCGCCAACGGTCGTGCCCGTCCTCGTGTATCCGGACGTGCGCGCCGCCGTCGCCTTTTGACCGCAGCGTGCGGCTTCGTCGAGCGCGCCCGCATCGGTGAAGACCACCGCGCCCGGATCGCGGCAGCGACGACGGTGCGATCATCGTCGTCGACGCGAGCGGCGACCGGCGCCCGCCGCGTACCGATCGGATCACCCACGTGATCCGCGTGCGCGTCGACGACGTCAACGCCGCCTTTGCCCGTGCCACGGACCATGGTGCCGTGGTCCTCGAGGCACCTGTCGACCGGGAGTACGGCGACCGGGAGTACGGCGAGCGGGATTACACCGTCGAGGACCTCGCCGGCCACCGGTGGCAGTTCGCCGGGGCCGTCGCGGACGTCGCACCGGAAGACTTCGGCTGTACGACCGTCCGCGCGGGGCCCGCCTACCAGCCAGAAAGCTCCTGACCGACCAGGGCGCCGACCGTGCGGCGCTGACAGGTCGGCGCACGTCGTCGGTCGCGGCGTTCCGCGCGCGCCGGCGAACAGCGCTCCAACCAAGCCCGCGCGACCGCCGAGCAGGTGCTCTCTCACGATGCTGGCGGTCCCCTGCCGATCGGCGTCGTTCGGGGCGCCACAGCCCCGGCGGTAGCGGCCACCCGGCCGACTGCTATCTGCCGGTGCGCTCCCTCTGTTTGCAGCCTGGCCAGCAGCAGGGGCGCCGGCGGCCTTCCTGCAACTCCTCCTGGGTCCGCCGGATACGGCGTTCTCGCGTGGTCTTCTGCTTGGCATCCTCGACCCAGCAGATGAACTCGTTGCGGGCCAATGGTGTGATTTCCCTCCAGGCATCGAGTGCCGGCGAATTGGTGATCAGCGCCGCGCGCAGGTCTCCCGGAAGCTCATGCACCACCCCACCGGGAACTCGTGGCTCGTCACAGATCCCAGGATCGCGTGTCAGGGACATGTTCAACGCTGCTTTCCCTCACGGAACAGATCGACCGCCCCGCCGATCCTCCGCTGCCGGGTCTCGTCGCTCTTCGCGGCGTTGATGTTGTCGACGTGGTAGCGCTGCAGGCTGTTGGAGAGGTTCGCGAAGAAGGCCTTGGTCTGCGGTTCGGCGTCTAGCGCTTCGGCGAGGTCGACAGGCACATCCACCTCACGGGGCCCGTCAGCCACCGCGAGTTCCACGTGGATCGAATCACCGCCCGTGAGGCCTGTCGCCGTCCTGACCGCCGAGCTGATGCTTACCATGGACTTCCCGCCCATGACCCCGATGGTGTTTCGGTACTCGTAGCCATTGACGTTCACCACCACCTCTGGACGCTTGCCTGCGCCCAGCTCGACGATCGCAGCGTCCGGCACGACGATGCCGGTGTTGTTCCCGAGCGCATTTACCGTTGTATCGAACGCCGCTGTTGCTCGCTCGCTCTTCGGCATGACATCAACTCCTTGTGCCGCTCGCTCTCATGGCCGTAGCTGGTTCGTCGCTACCGGACTCGCTCAAGTATGACGTAGGAACTCTCTGCGATTCATCGTGGCCGCCGTGGTCCGAAGCGACTGAGGCCAGCCGAGTTCGCCATATTGACCGTCCGTGTCACAGGGGTGCCGTTGCACGGCGTGTGCAGAACACAGCGCACGCCCCGAACCTCAGTCGCGTAGATGGAGATGGTCGCACGGGACTGAGGGTGGTGGTTGAGGAGAGTGGAAGAACTTGGCCTCGGCTGAGGCCGGCGGCCGTGCGTGTGTGGCGATGACTTTTGTGTGGCGCCGGCGTCCGCATTGGTAGATGATGATGCGGACGCCCTGGGGCGTCCGGAGAAAGGAACCACGCGTGGCGCGAGTCAACACCTA
>DASRZB010000547.1:0-2015 GCA_035653855.1 Acidothermaceae bacterium
GTCGCGACGAAGTTCTTCGAACACTTCGCGCATATCGCGACCGCCGCGCAGCAGCAGGGCCTGTGGGACGACGCCGACGGGTTCTTCTACGACCAGTTGCGGCTGCCCGACGGTGAGCGGCTGCCAATAAGGGTTCGATCGCTCGTCGGTCTGATCGCGGTCTGCGCAGTCAGCCACGTTTCTAACTCGGTGCTGACGTCGCTGCCGGGCTTTGCGAGCCGACTTAGATGGTTCACGACGAATCGACCGCTGCTGACGCACTGCGTGGCGGAGACAGTGGACGACAACACGCTGTTTTCGATGGTCGATCCGGGACAGTTGCGCAGGCTCTTGAGCCGGATGTTGGACGAGGCCGAGTTCTTCTCACCGCACGGCGTCAGATCGATCTCTGCGTACCACCGCGATCACCCGTTCATGTTCAACGTGGACGGTCAGGACTTCCGGGTCGACTACGAACCGGGCGAATCGTCGACGGGCTTGTTCGGTGGCAACTCGAACTGGCGGGGTCCGGTGTGGCTGCCGCTGAATGCGTTGCTGGTGGAGGCGCTAAGCCGTTTCGACAAGCACCTCGGTGCCGAGTTCACGCTCGAGGTTCCGACCGGATCGGGCCGCCAGGGCACGCTCGGCGACGCCGCGGACGAGCTGTCGCGTCGATTGGTGGGACTGCTCCTGCCAGCGGACGACGGCCGGTTGCCGGCGTCCGGCAAGCGCTCGTGGCCCGATGGGCTGCTGTGGTTCCACGAGTACTTCCACGGCGACACCGGCGAAGGTCTCGGTGCTTCGCACCAGACCGGGTGGACGGCGCTGCTGGCCCACTTGGTTTTGACCCAGCGGGCGTCCAGGGGCTGAGACGGTTCTGTGAAATCGCTCAGATTTCTGTCGTCCACATGCCGTGGACGGCGTTAGCCGAGGCGGCAGCGGCCAGTCGCGATTGGGTGCTTCGGTCGTGCACAGGTCAGTCCACACCTCGTCCCCAGGCCTGGGGGTGTTGTCCCCAGTTCGCGCACAGGTGAGTCCGCAAGCGGCCCTTCCCGCGCAAGATTGGACTCTCTAAGGTCCTACAACGCAGGTGCACGCCAGTTCAGCCGGAGCTTGCGAAGGCTCCGTGTAGCGCGCCAGCGAAGAACTGTCTCTGGTTCGCCGTACGTATGTCATTCATGAGTTATCAGGCGCGAGGTGCAGCAGTGAGTGTGATCGAACTCCCAGGTTCGAGTTCACGGGAAGTAGACCGCACACCGCCGCAAGACATCAACGCCGAACAGTCCGTGCTCGGCGGCATGATGCTGAGCAAAGACGCGATCGCTGATGTCGTCGAGGCGCTGCACGGCGCTGACTTCTACCGTCCCGCCCACCAGACCATCTTCGAGGTCGTGCTCGATCTCTACGGTCGCGGCGAGCCCGTTGACGCGGTGACGGTCGCAGCGGAGCTGACCAAGCGCGGCGAGATCGCGAGGGTCGGCGGCGCGCCTTACCTGCACACGCTGATCTCGTCGGTGCCAACCGCAGCCAATGCCGGTTACTACGCGAAGATCGTCGCCGAGCGGGCGATCCTGCGCCGCCTCGTCGAGGCCGGCACCCGCATCGTGCAACTGGGCTACTCCGGCGTGGGCAACGAGGTCGATGACATCGTCGACCGTGCGCAAGCAGCGATCTATGACGTCACCGAGCGCCGCCAAAGCGAGGACTACAGTGTCCTCGAGTCGCTCTTGCAGCCGACGATGGACGAGATCGAAGCGAGTGGCCATCGCGGCGGCGGCCTCACCGGCGTCCCAACTGGTTTTGCCGACCTCGACTCATTGACGAACGGTTTGCACCCCGGTCAGCTCGTCGTTATCGCCGGTCGTCCCGCGATGGGTAAGGCACTTGCGCTCGAGACGCCGCTGCCAACGCCATTTGGTTGGACGACGATGGGCGACGTCGTAGTCGGCGACTGGTTGATGGGCGCTGATGGTCGGCCGACGCAGGTGGTCGCGGCAACGGGTGTGCTCGTCGAGCGTCCGTGCTACGAAGTCGAG
>DASRZB010000548.1:0-2511 GCA_035653855.1 Acidothermaceae bacterium
CAGGTGCGGGGTCGAGGTTGGCCTGCCACGTAGTTTCGTCGAGCGCGTTGAGTAGCCCGCAGACGAGGTCAAGGTTGATGCCGCACACGAGCTCCGCGTAGTCCTGCGCCAAGCTGTGGAACGGGCAGTTGTCGAGCGTGATGCAGGTCGGGCCGACGTTAGGCTGGTAGCCGTTGTAGTCGAGAACGTCGCAGATCGCGTCTGTCACGGTGGCCCGACTGGGACGCCGCCCCGCGACGTGCGCGGCGTCCTTGCCCAACTCCGTGCCGTTGGTGACCGCTACGCGGTGCAGCGCGTCGGGGAGTGGCGTACCGGATTCGGCAGCCATCGTAATTGCCTCGGCCATGATGCGGCCGGCCAGGTCGTAATGCCGCTCGGGCAAGCTGACGCAGATGTCACCCGCGGCGCGGCGGTAGTACTTCGTTGGGCGGCCCGCACCTGGTCCGGTGCGGCCGGTCGGCCGGCGGTAGTCAACCTCGAGCAGGCGATCGGCTTCGAGTCTGTCGAGATGGAACTTCGCGACATGGTGTGCGACGCCGACTCCGGCAGCGGCCTGTTCGCGGCTGACGGGTTCCGCTTGAGCGACCACGTAGCGGTACAGGGTGCGACGGACCGGCTCGCCCAGGGACGCGAGGCTGCGCAGGGCAGTGTCAACGCGCGTCTGGTGCTCTGACGAGCGCATGGAATTCCCTTCGGCTTTCTAAAAGACACTCCTATTGACGAAAGATTACCACCCGGTCTAACGTGCGAGGAACCATCCCATAGAGGAGTTGCATGACGGTAACGCAGGTCCAGCCTCGGGTGCAGCAAGACCGCGGGCTGCGCATCGCCAGCCCCAATCCGCCGATCGATCTCGGTGCCGCGGAGCTCGCGGTGCGAGATCTGCTGATCGCGCTCGGTCAGGACCCGGACTCGGAGCACTTGCGCGACACACCGCGGCGCGTCGCCGGCGCATATTCCGAACTGCTTACGCCCAGGCTTTCGACCTCACGACGTTCGCAAACGACGAGGGATACGAGGAGCTTGTGGTCGCTCGCGACATACCTTTCCAGTCGCTGTGTGAACATCACATGTTGCCGTTCCACGGAGTTGCGCACGTCGGGTACCTGCCCGATCAGCGCATCGTCGGCCTGTCCAAGTTGGCGCGCGTCGTCGACCGGTTCGCTCGAGGTCTGCAGGTGCAGGAGCGGCTGACCAAGCAGGTTGCCGACTGGCTCGACTCAAATCTGCACCCCAAGGGCGTCGGGGTGGTCATCGAGGCGGAACATCAGTGCATGACGTTGCGTGGCGTGCGAGCCCACGAATCGCGCACCATAACCTCAGCACTGAAAGGACACCTACGTCACGCCGCCGCCGCTCGCCTCGAGTTCTTTGCTCTAACGCGCCACTAGTCGATTCCTCACTCAGAAGGGCCGCTCCGTGGTTACGTCCGACACCTTCGTGATCGTGGGCGGGGGGCTCGCGGGCGCCAAGGCTGCGGAAGCCTTGCGCAGTCAGGGTTTTGACGGCCGCTTGATCCTGCTCGGCGGCGAGCATCACGCGCCCTACGAGCGGCCACCGTTGTCGAAGGACTACTTGACGGGTAAGACCCCTCGCGAAAAGGTGTTCGCCCACACGCACCGTTGGTACGCCGACCATGCCGTCGACTTGAGGTCCGGACAGTTCGTTACTGGTCTTGACCGTGGTGCGCACGCCGTCCGACTAGCGGATGGGTCGGTTGTCAGCTACGACAAGCTCCTGCTGACCACCGGGGCGAGCCCGCGCCAGCTTCGGGTGCCCGGCGCGGACGCTCGCGGCGTGCTCTACCTGCGGACGCTGGACGACTCCGATGCATTGCGGACGACCCTCGCCACTATCTCGCGGTTGGTCGTGATCGGGGCCGGGTGGATCGGCTTGGAAGTCACCGCGGCGGCCCGCCTCGCGGGCGTTGAGGTCACTGTCGTTGAAACCGGTGAACTGCCACTGCTGCGGGTGCTCGGACCCGAGGTGGCCCAGATCTTCGCCGACCTGCACCTCGAGCATGGGGTCGACTTCCGCTTCAATGCCTCGCTCGCGGAGATCCTCGATGAGAACGGGACGGCGACGGGCGTGCGCCTGGGCGATGGCACGGCCATCGCGGCAGACGCGGTGCTTGTGGCCGTGGGTGCTACCCCCAACGTGCAACTTGGCGAAGCCGCCGGTCTCCACGTTGACAACGGCATCGTTGTCGATGCCGGGCTGCGGACGGCCGACCCCAACATCTTCGCTGCCGGCGACGTAGCGAACGCGTTCCATCCCTTCTTCGACCGGCAGATCCGGGTTGAGCACTGGGCTAACGCGCGGCATCAACCGAAGGCGGCGGCCTCGTCCATGCTCGGAAAGGATGTCTCGTACGACGAGTTGCCGTACTTCTATACCGACCAGTACGACCTCGGGATGGAATACGTCGGCTTCGTCGAGCCCGGCGAGTACGACCGTGTCGTCTTCCGCGGCGACGTAGCCGGCCGCGAGTTCATTGCGTTCTGGCTCTCG
>DASRZB010000549.1:0-2370 GCA_035653855.1 Acidothermaceae bacterium
GGGGCGAACCCTCGATCAGGGCGGGACGTCGAGGGGCGGGCGTACGCTGGCCGCGCGCCGCTCCACCTGCCAGCCGCCACGGGGAGACCGATGTCCGAGTCGGAGCAACTGCGTGGGGCTGATTCCGCGGACCTCATCGGACGCGCTGTCGAACGGGCCGCGATCCTGGCGGCGCTCAACGAATCAGCAGACCGAACGGCCGCAGTCCTGTTGACCGGCGATGCAGGGATCGGCAAGACAGCGATCTGGGAGTCGATCGTCGCGCAACGACGCGCGGACGGCGATCACGTGCTGATCTCGCGAGCCACGTCGGCCGAGGCCCGGCTGCCGTGGGTCGGCATGACCGACCTGATGCGCACGATGCCGCCGACAACGCTCGAGTCGCTGCCGGACGTGCAGCGACGCGCCCTGGAGGTCGTGTCACTGCAGACCGGGTCGATACAAACGTCGGAGACGCTCGACGAACGCATGGTCGGCACCGCGTTGCTCTCGGCATTGCAAGCCGCCACGAACACTGCACCCGTGCTGTTAGCCATCGACGATCTGCCGTACCTCGACACCGCCAGTGCGTCGGCGGTGACCTTCGCGCTACGCCGAATCGAAGGACGGCATCCGGCGCGGCTGCTCGCAACTGTTCGCGACAACGACGTGCGGTTACCAGTGCTGCAGGGCCTGCCGAGCGATCGATGCTTTGTGATCTCAGTCGGCCCGTTAACACTTGGTGCACTGTTCGATCTACTGCAGAGCCGCCGCGGGATCCGGCTCGCTCGGCCGATGTTGCTCCGCGTCTACGAAACGTCGGGAGGCAATCCGCTCTATGCGTTGGAACTGGCGCGCGCCCTCGACCAACTCGAGATCAGCCCGAAGGCCGGTACGCCGCTGCCCGTACCGGCCGGCCTCAACGCGTTGGTCGACGCGCGGGTGCGTGACCTGCCACCCGAGGTCGCCGATGTCGTCGCCGCGACTGCGGCCGCGTGGCGATTCACCGCCGACGATCGCGACACCGACGCGATCGAACAGGCCGTAGCCGCGGGCATGGTCGTCGTCGACGAGCCTGCGGTGATCGGCGCAGCCCGCGTGATCCGAGCCGCTCACCCGCTGTTGAGTGCGGCCGCGTACAACGGCCTGACGACGTCGCGACGTCGGCAACTGCACGCGCGGCTCGCTGCCGCAGCCGATGATCCCGTCGAGCGAGTGCGGCACGCAGCCCTCGCGGCAACCGAGCCGCAGGCCGCTCTCGCTGCGGATCTCGACGTCGGCGTCACCGCGGCGATCGCCGCCGGCGTCCCGGATATTGCTGTTGGTCTTGCGCAGTTGTCTTTGGAGCACACGACCGACCCTGCGTTGCGACCGGCACGCCTCGACCGGCTTGCCGACGCGCAGCTGCGTTCGGGAGACAGTTCAGGCGCGTGGCAGTCGCAATCCGAGGCGATCGTGGCGACCGCACCGGGGGCGGCGCGTGCCCGCCGTCGCATCAGGCTTGCGGAGATCGCGACGGAAGTGACGAGCTGGGCGGACGCCGAGCGCGAGCTGCGGGTGGCCATCGCGGAGGCCGCAGACGACCCACTGGTGTTGGCTGAGGCGTTGCTGACCGTCGCGGCCGTGACGGACGATATCGACGTTTCTGAGAGCTCCGCGCAGCAGGCCGTCGATCTCCTTGTGACACAGGAAGACCCAGATCCGATGATCCTGTCGGGTGCACTCGCTCAACTTGCGGGCGCGCGTTTTCGAGCCGGTCGCGGGCTCGACCACGAACTGTTTGCGCGAGCCATCGACATCGAGCGCGCGTATCCGTCGCGGCGACTATCCGATCGGGCCGACGCCAACTATGCGGCGCTGCTGAAGTACGCCGACGACATCGACGCCGCCGAGGAGCGGCTACTTGCATTGCTCGAAGAGGCGCGCGCGACGGGCGACCTATCGTCCATCACGTACGCGCTCGGTCACCTCGTGCCGATTTACCTATGGCGCGGGCAACTTGCACAGGGCCGGGCCTACGCCGACGAACACTTCGAGGTCGCCGTCCAAGGTGAACTGCAGAGTCAAGAAGCGCAAGCGCGCTACAACCTGGGCCTTGCCATGGCGTACCAAGGCCAGCTTGACGAGGCCTCGCGCATCCTGCTCGGCGTGCTCGAAGCAGAGAGCACGAATCCGTGGATCGTGCATCGCGTACACGCCGTCCTCGGGTTCGTAGCGTTGTCTCGAAACGACGCGACCGGTGCGGTCGAGCACACCGACGCATGGCATCAGGCACTGACCGAAATGCATTTTGGCGAGCCTGGTTACAGTCGCTCGCACCTCGACCACGTGTGCGCCTTGGTCGAAGCAGGTCGGACGGCGGATGCCGCCGCGTTTTGCGACGAGCTCTCC
>DASRZB010000550.1:0-8160 GCA_035653855.1 Acidothermaceae bacterium
AGCCGATTCCTGGAACTCCTCGCCCAGCTACCGATCAACGTCGACACCTCCCCCACCGACATGGCCGGCATTGTCGCTACCGGACGACGTCACACGCTGAGCTCATACGACGCCTCCTACCTGCTGCTCGCCGAACGACTCGGGGCCACCCTCGCCACCCTCGACAAACCGCTGGCCAAGGCCGCGCGTAAGGCTGGCGTCCAGCTGCTCATCAAGCCGAAGCTCGCCGAACGGCTCGGCCCACCCGAACAAGAGGTCGTTCCTCGGACACACTGCTTGGGTCAGACCAGCGGCACACGCGGGCCTTCGGTCGTCGGGCGTCCCGGCATGGACAGCCTGTCATGCGGCGAACCGGGTGGTTGCTTAGCGGGTCGCGGTGAGGATTCGGGCGCGGCGCATTCCGCGCTGGGTAGGAATCAAGGTCCAGTCCCCGATGCGACGCCCTAGCAGCGCGCGACCGATGCCGGAGCTAGCCGCGGCGTAGCCTCGCGCACAGGTGATCTCGACGTCCGCTACGACGACCAGCCGGCGGCGAGTGCCGTCTTCGGTCGCGAGCTCTATCTGCTCGCCCAGTTCGACGCGTCCCGGGTCGTCCGGGATCTCGGCGGTCCGCGGTGCTGTCGCTATCAGGCTGGTCAGCGCGCGGTAGTCGTTGAGCAGGCGTTCATAGGTCAGGAGGGCATCTGCCGACGCTGCCTGGGCCCGGATCCGCCGACGCGCCGCTGGCAGTTCATTGCGCTCGATTCCCCGCGCCCGCACGGCGAGTCGTCGTCGGCCTGGGTCGGTGAGGTGAACCCCGGCGAGGTGCCACCGGGAGACGTGTTGGGTGCTCGGATTGAGCGGGAACTGCGTGGTGAGAGCTGCGTCGGCTCCAAGACAAAGCTCGATGTCACCGGTCAGATCCGCGGCGAGGCGGCCGATCACGCTGGCCGACGATGCCTCCTTCGTGGGGTCGTGCCCGATGACGACCGCCGCCGCGCCCAGTCGCTGCGCGGCGTCGGCGATCTCGGCAGCGATCAGTGCCGGGCGTTGGCTTCGAGGGGCACTGTCGCCATCGATCCAGGTCGCTACCAGGCGCACCGGGTGCGGGGTCGTGGCGAGCCTCGCCCACATCCGGGGCAGGTGCTTGCTGAGCGGTCGGTTGTTGGCGACGGTCAGGAACACCACGACGCTCTGCGTTATGGCAGCACGCGCGGTCGCTCGGGCGATGATGGCGTCGAGCCGGCGGGAGTCTGGGTGAACCGCGGCCAGGCTGCAGCCGGTGTGGTCGGCGTCGGCTCCCAGTTCGGGTGCGGTGAGGTCGATGGTCATGAGTGTTCTCCGTTAGGCGAGGGGTCGAAGGCGGTCGTCGGTGCGCTGGACGTGCTGGGTTTGAGGTAGCGGCGCGCCGAGCGGCCTGCCTGTTCAGCGCGGGCCCGTGCGGTGTCCACGATCCGTTGGGCCCACGCATAGTCGCGGGCGAGGATGATCAGGCCCCCGAAGATCACAAGGAACCCTGGACCGGGCAGCGGCACCAGGATGATGCCGACGAGCACGAGGAGGCCGCCGGCCGCGCTGCGCCCCACACGACTCAGTACGTGCTTCATCGCGTACTGCTCAGGCTGCGCTGCGCCATCTGTTCGAGCCGGTCGATGCGCTCGGCGGTGGGCGGGTGGCTCGACATCCAGCGCTCGAGCCGGTCACCCGAGCGCCACGGGCTGCTGATCATGAGCGCGCTGATCCCTGCCGCGCGTTGCGGCATCGGTTCATGCACCTTGGTTGACTCATCGGCGATGACGCGTAGCGCGCTCGCCAGTGCGAGCGGGTCGCCGGATCGGCGTGCACCGGTCTGGTCGGCGGCGTACTCGCGAGATCGGCTTAGGCCCATCCGCAGTGCGGTCGCGGCGAGTGGCGCGACGATGAGCATGGCGAGCATCGTGGCAATGTTGGGCGAGTCCTCGTCGTCGCCGCCTCCGAACAGCAGCGACCATTGGGCCATGTTCGCGATCATGACCAGCGCGGTCGCCATTGTTCCGGCGATCGAGGTCACCAGAAGGTCGCGGTTGGCGACGTGGCTGAGCTCGTGACTCAGCACACCGCGAAGCTCGCGCGCATCGAGTCGGGCCAGGAGTCCGGTGGTCACGCAGACCACCGCGTGTTCGGGGTTGCGGCCGGACGCGAAAGCATTCGGCAGCCCGGTATCGGCAAGGTATAGCCGGGGCATCGGGATCTCGTGGGCAACCGCCAACTCGCGAACCGCGGAGACGACACTGGGATACGCGCGCTCGTCGAGCGGCTTGGCGCGCATCGCCCGCAGTGCAAGGCGGTCCGACCCGAAGTACATCCCCACGTTCACGACGACGGCGACACCGCCGGCGATGATCAGCCCGGTCATGCCGCCGAGCAGCTGACCGACGACGAGCAGCAACCCTCCGAGCAGGCCCAGCAACGCAGCCGCTCGAAGCTCCCGCCGGAATCGGTTCGGCGTGTGCATAATCCTGGCTCCTTCGTCACGGTGGCGTTGTCGTCGGTGTCCGACAGGCACCAGCCTGCGCCTAATGACGCCCCACGCCAACGGTCGCAACCGGCAGTGATCCCCAGAATACATTGCCGGAATCCGGCAGGAAGGTGCACACTGCATTCGTGGCAGACCGAACAAGCTGGCCCACTGGACAGGCGTCCATTCCTCACTATGAGCGGCTGCGGAACGTCGCGACCGGAGCGGCAGGCGACAGCGGCGCACGGGCCGAGCTGCTCGGTGACTTCCTTTCCGACGCGGCGAGCGCGATCATCGAGGGAAGGCGCCTGAGCCCACGTCGCGTCGAGCGGTATCAGCAGCAGGGCGCGACCGCCGCGCGCGACGGGGTGGACCTCTCCGCGCTGATCGACCTCTATCTGTCGGCAGCCTGGCGGCTGTGGCGTGAGATTCCGCGTCTGACGGCATCGGCGTCGGGCGTCCGTCCGGCACCTCTTCTTGACGCCGGCGAGAGTATGCTGCGCACCACCGATGACGTGGTCGCAGCGGTGGCGGCGGGCTACCAGCACGCCAACGCCGCGTTGGTCTCGCAGTCGGCCGCGACCCGCCGCGAGTTCGTCGATGACCTACTGGCCAATCACGGGGAGGTCGGCGAACTGGCCGAACGCGCACTCGCGTTCGGGCTGCGGCTCAGCGCCCGACACCGGGTGGCCATCATCCATCGCGCAAGCGAGCGGATCGATGAGACAAACGCGTTGCTGGGATACGCGTCCGAGGCGTGTCGGGGCCTGGCTGGCAGCCCGCCGTTCCTCACCACGACCAAGGACGGGAACCTCACCGTCATCGTCGAGGGCGCCAGCGATGCAAGCCGCGCCGCCGTGGCGAGGGTCGGCGAGACGCTGCGCCGCGCAGCACCGGACCTGATGCTCGGGGTGGGGCGAAGCCGTGCAGGTGAGAGCGGGCCGATGCGCTCGTTCCGCGAGGCCACCGAATGCCTCCGGCTGGCCGAACGGTTCCCCGCCGAGGAAGCAGGGGCGTACGCCGACGACCTGCTGATCCACCTCTCGCTGGCTCGTGACCCGAAGCTGCTGGAAGAGCTCGTCGCGAACGTGCTCACGCCACTCGAGTCGCTACGCGGTGGAGCGCAGGATGGTGTAGCGACCCTGCAGGCCTATATCGACCATCGCGGATCGGCCACCGCGACCGCGCAAGCGCTGCATCTGTCCGTGCGGGGCCTGACCTACCGCATCGAGCGCATTCAGGGTCTGCTCAGCCAGGACCTGAATACTCCCCAGGACCGACTCACGGTCGAGCTCGCATTGCTGGCAGCCAAGCTGCTCGACTGGCCGCACTGCCCGCTGAACAGTGACAACGGAACCTGACGCTTGGTTGCCGCTTTCCGGCAATGATTGACCTACCGTGCCTTCCGGCCTGACCCCTGCCGCGGACGAACACACTCGCCTACCGTGACTGACATCGGCTCACCACGATCACCCGCAGGCGAGGAGTTCGACCGCATATGACGCGCACCCCATCTTGATGTGGCTTCTGCTAGCTGTGGTTGCAACAGCGGCCTTCATGGTCGACCGGCGGATGCATCGCGACGAGGCGACAAGCCCAAGCCTCAAGCGTTCGGTTATCGAGACCGCGGTGTGGACCGTCGTCGGTCTGTCGTTCGCGGGCGTCGTGTGGGCAATGAGCGGCGGAAGCGGCGCCGTGCAGTACATCACCGGCTACACGCTGGAGAAGTCACTGTCCCTCGACAATGTCGCGGTCTTCGCCGTGCTCGTTGCGAGCCTCGGTATCCCAGCGACGCGACAGCGCCGGCTGATCGACCACGCGATCCTGGCGGCGTTAGTCCTGCGGCTGGCGTTCATCGGCGGCGGCCTTGCACTAGTCGACCACGCGCACGCCGTGCTCTACATCTTCGGCGCTGTCCTTGTGGTCTCAGGGGTCCGGATGTTCCGGTCCGCGAGCCTTCCAAGCTGGCCATGCCGGTTCGGTCCCGGTCACCCGCTCCACGGAAATCCTTGCTGTGCAAGGGTTTCCGCGTGCCCTGGGGGCGTCCCCGCACGCCGGCAACGAAGAGCGTGGGTCCCTAGTGGGTCCTTACGTACTCGCATCATCCCAGGCACGTAGCTCCTTGGTACCCTCCGTCGTCAGATGACCTGAGGGGTTGGCATGGCTGATGCGCTCGTTCGCGCGCCGCTCGTCGATCAGGCGATCGCCCATCTGCGCGATCAGATCGCAACAGGCAAGTGGGGTGTCGGCGACCGGCTACCCGCCGAACCGGTGCTCGCACAGCACATGGGTGTCGGCCGCTCCACCGTGCGCGAAGCCGTAAGGGTGCTTGCGCACGCCGGAGTGCTTGAGGTCCGCCAAGGCGCCGGCACTTTCGTGCGGGCCACCACGTCGCCGAGCGACTTCGCGATTCGCCTGCAACGAGCCGCAGCACTCGAGGTCTACGAGGTGCGGCGTGCGCTCGAGGTCGAGGCTGCCGGCCTGGCGGCACTGCGCCGCACGGCCGGGGACCTCGCGGCGATCGACGCACTCGTACGGCGGATGCAAGCCCACAAGAAGGGCGACGAACGAACCTACCTCGCGGCCGACCTCGCCTTCCACAAAGCCGTTGTCGATGCGGCACATAATCCTTTGCTGTCAGCACTTTACGGTTCTTCGATCGCCGCCATCGCGCGCGCGATCGAGGACGTCGTGACCGACCCGTCCATGACCCAAGACCACAGCGCGCTGCACGACAAACTGGCACTGGCGAGCCGCCAGAAAGACCAGCACGCGGCGATCACCGCCGTCCGGCGGCATCTCGACGGCACCTACGACGCGCTCGCGAATCTGGTGAATGCGTGAACCGCCACGGCGTCGCGATGATGACCTCGGCCCATGCGGTCGACGACCTGTACCAAGGTGCCGTTCCGGCGTTGCTGCCGTTTCTCGTCACTCAGCGCCACTACAGCTACACCGCCGTTGCCGGTTTAACCCTTGCCGCCACCGTTTTGTCGTCGGTTGCGCAACCCGCCTTCGGGTGGTGGACGGACCGGGGTCCGCGCCGTTGGATGATCCCCGCAGGCATGGTCACCGCTGCCACCGGCGTCGCACTCGCCGGTTTCATGTCGACCTACCTGCTCACCTGGTTGGTGATCGCACTCGCGGGGCTCGGCATCGCGGCCTTCCACCCTGAAGCCGCACGAGCCGCACGGCAGGCGTCAGGAGACAACAACCGGGCGATGAGTCTTTTTGCGGTCGGGGGCAATGCCGGCTTCGCGCTCGGGTCGCTGGTCGCCACGCCGGTGCTGCTGTTCGCAGGTTTGCACGGCACCGCACTGCTCATCGTCCCCGCACTCGTAATGGCGATGATCCTGGTCACCAGGCTCGACACGGTGCTCGACGGCGCAGACGGACGCCGACGCGCGGCCCCGCCGACTGGTACCGACGACTGGCCGGCGTTCCTGAAGATGACCGCAGTGGTCATCGTCCGGTCGATCTTTTTCTCCGCGCTCACGTCGTTTCTGGCGATCTACTTCATCCACCACCTCGACGCCTCGAGCGCTCTTGGCGGTGCCGCGCTCACCGCATTCCTGATTGCAGGCGCATTCGGCACACTGCTCGGAGGATGGGTCGCCGACCGTACTCGTCGGCTCACCGCCGTCCGACTCGGGTTTACGCTTACGGTGCCGGCAATGCTCGGCCTGGCCCTGGCCGCGGACCGGCCGATCGCACTGCTCTTCACGGTGCTGGTCGGGGTGGGCGCGTTCATGCCGTTCGGCGTTTTCGTGATGCTCGGCCAGGACTACCTGCCGAACCGGATAGGAACGGCCAGCGGCCTAACTGTCGGGCTCGCGGTAAGCGTCGGCGGACTTTTCAGCCCATTGTTCGGTTGGATCGCCGACCTGACGAGCCTGCATTTCATGTTCGCGACGTTGATCGGTCTACCCGCACTTGCCCTGGTGCTATCGACATTCATGCGCGAGCCCCGGGCCACCGAAGGCACGCAGCCAGCCAAGGAGGCGGTGTTCACAGCCGACGCCGTCGATGCCGGCTAAGACGGACGGTAGGGGGCTCGTCCAGCCCCGGCCCGGCCGCGGCAGTAGCGTCGGCGAGTTCGATTGAGCTCGCGGCGAAGCGCACTGCCGCGGTGACGAGGGCATCAGCGGAGCAGGTCATTTATCGGCCGCGCAGATCGAGGACGGCGTGGTGTTGGCAGACTCCGAGCTGCGACTACAGATCGCGGCGCAATACCCGCAGGCTTGGAGCCGGATCCAGCAACGGCGGTCGATAATCAGAAAGACCTTCGACATCGAGTTGCACGACGAGTTGCTGCCGCTGTCGAACACGGATGCCCACTTCTCGCGTTCACCGACGACGTCAAGCATCACGTGCGGGTGCACGTCGGCCGGTGAACTCGAGCTTGTCAGGTACGCCGACCTTCTTCGTCAACGGTCGCCGCCATCACGGTGCCTTCGACATCCAGTCGCTGACCGCCGCCGTCAAGGCCGCCGGCGCCCGCGCCACGATCTCCCGACGCACCAGATGCCAGGGCCTGCCGTCACCACTCCGCCGGCGCAGCCTGTGCCGCGTCAGCCACCCTCGGCGGCAACCTCCCCACTCGCTGACGCGGCCATCGTGAGGACCCGCGGGTCTCCTGCTTCGGCGTGGTAGTCGCTCTCATCCGTGCCGTCGACGCCACGCGGGAGGCGGGAGAACACCGGCGTGAGCACGGCGGCCACGATCAGGTTGATCAGTACGGTCGGGATGCCGATCCAGATCGCCGCGCTGGTGTGCATGCCGATATGCGACAGCGCCCATTGCGCGCCACCGAAGTGCTTGTGGTTGGTGAGCGGGTTCGGCACGTACCAGAGCATCCAGACGGACGTCGCGATGCCAGCCACCCAGCCGGCCAGCAGCGCCCATCGGTGGAACCAACGGGTGTAGAGGCCGAGCACGACGGCAGGCAGGATCTGGATGATGATGATCCCGCCGATGAGCTGGAAGTCGAGCGCGAACTGCACGTTGACGAACAGAATCACCAGCAGCGCACCGAATTTCACCAACAGCGACATGATTTTCGAGACCTGAGCCTCTTCCTTCGCGGACGCGTTGGGCCGGAAGTACGGCTTGTAGATGTCGCGAGTGAACGTATTCGCCGCTGCGATCGACATGATGGCTGCAGGCACGAGTGCGCCGATGGCGATGGCACCGAAGGCGATGCCGGCAAACCACGAAGGGAACTGGTTGTCGAAAAGCATCGGCACGATCGTGTTGCTGTCGGGCTTGCCGTTGGTGCCCTTGACCGGTGCAACCTTGGCCGCAATCGCCATGTAGCCGAGCAACGCAAGGAATCCGAGCATTAACGAGTAGGCCGGAAGGAGTGCCATGTTCTTCTTCACGGTGTTGCGACTGCGGGCTGCGAGTACGGCCGTCGTCGAGTGCGGATAGAGGAACAACGCCAGCGCCGAACCGAGCGCGAGCGTCGAATATGCCAGGTACTGCGACTGTTTCAGCGTCACCCCGCCATGCGACGGCTTCGCAGGCAGTGCCTTGGCCGCCGCATCAAAGATCTTTCCGTATCCGCCGAGCTTGTAGGGAATGTAGATGACGGCAACGATCACCACGAGGTAGATCAGCGTGTCCTTCACGAACGCGATCAGCGCCGGCGCCCGCAGCCCCGACGAGTAGGTGTACGCCGCCAA
>DASRZB010000551.1:0-2534 GCA_035653855.1 Acidothermaceae bacterium
CGCCGCCCCGTACAAGCGGCTGGTCGCACTGTTGTTGGCGCTGCTGGTGGTCGATGCTGCTCTCGGCGCGATAACGCCGTTGCTGATTCGCGAGATCTTGAACAAGGGCATCGGAAACAAGGGTGTCGGCTCGCACCCGCATCTGGTGATCGTGCTGGCGTTGCTGATCGGGCTTATCGCCATCCTGGACGCCGGGTTGGGTCTCATCGAGCGTTACCAGACGTCGCGAATCGGCGAGGGTCTGATCTTCGATATGCGGGCCAGGATCTTTAGCCATATCCAGCAAATGCCGATCGCGTTCTTCACCCGCACACAGACCGGCGCACTCATCAGCCGTTTGAACAATGACGTCCTCGGCGCGCAACAGGCGTTCACGAGCACGCTGTCAAGCGTCGTGACCAACCTGCTCACCGTGACCTTCACGCTGTCGGTGATGTTCGTGTTGTCGTGGCAGATCACGCTTGCCGCACTCGCCTTGTTGCCGCTGTTCGTGTTGCCCGCTCGCTGGTTTGGCCGCAAGTTGCAGACGATTACCCGCGAGAGCTACAACCTGAACGCGGCCATGAACAACACCATGACCGAGCGGTTCAATGTCGCCGGAGCGCTGCTGGTCAAGCTGTTCGGCCGCCCGCGTGAGGAAGACGCCGCGTTCAAGGCGAAGGCCGGCCGGGTGCGCGACATTGGCGTCACCCAGTCGATGTACGGCGGTGTGTTCTTCGCGTCACTCATGTTGGTTGCATCGCTCGGCGTCGCACTCGTCTACGGATGGGGCGGTTGGCTCGCCGCCAATCGCGAACTCGACGTCGGTACGGTCGTCGCGCTTGGCGCCTATCTGACCAGGCTTTACGGGCCGCTCACGGCGCTGTCGAACGTCAACGTCTCGATCATGACCGCGCTCGTCTCGTTCGAGCGGGTATTTGAGGTTCTCGACCTGCCGCCGATGATCGATGACGCGCCCGACGCGGTCGACCTGCCGGCCGGTGCCAACACGATCGAGTTCGACCATGTCGAGTTCGGCTACCCCGTGGCGTCCGACGTGTCACTGGCTTCGCTTGAATCGGTAGCGGTGCTTGACACATCGTCGAATCCGCAGGTGCTGCACGACGTCTCGTTCAAGGCCGACGCCGGTCAACTTGTCGCGCTCGTCGGTCCGTCTGGCGCGGGCAAGACGACGATCTCGGCGCTGGTGTCGCGCCTCTACGACGTCACTGGGGGAGCGGTGCTGATCGGCGGAGCTGACGTGCGCCAGATAACACAGTCGTCGCTGCGTGACACCGTCGGCGTGGTGACCCAGGACAGTCACATGTTCCACGACACGATCCGTGCCAACCTCGTCTATGCGAAGGCCGACGCCTCCGAGGAGGAGCTGATCGAGGCGTGCAAGGCGGCGCAGATATGGGACCTCGTTTCGTCGTTGAACGACGGCCTCGACACGCTCGTCGGCGAGCGCGGCTACCGGTTGTCGGGTGGCGAGAAGCAGCGGCTCGCGATCGCCCGGTTGTTGCTTAAGGCACCGGCGATCGTGGTGCTTGACGAAGCAACCGCGCACCTCGACTCCGAATCTGAGGCGGCGGTGCAGCGGGCGCTGAAGATCGCGCTTGCTGGCCGGACGTCGCTGGTCATCGCCCACCGGTTGTCGACGATCCGCGATGCCGACCAGATTCTGGTTATTGACGACGGTCGCGTGGTTGAGCGCGGCCGCCACGACGAGTTGTTCGCCGCGGGTGGTCTTTACGCCGAGCTCTATCGCACCCAGTTCGAACGACAGGCCACGACTGAGCTCGGCGACCTGGACCTTGCCGAGGCCACACCAGAACCGTCCGCCTGAGTGTTCACTGCGGGTGCCGGCGGACGGCACCCTCGACCAGGTCGAGCACCGCGTCGAGGTCGTCGTCCGGCACCCCCATCGCTCGGTGCAGCACCAACCCGTCGAGCACGAGCTCCAAGAACGCCGCAATCGTGTCGACCGGCACGTCGGTGCGAAGAGTCCCGCGATCGACGCCGCGTTGCAGGCGCTCACGAGCTGCCCGGCTGATTGTGTCGGAACGCGCTGCCCAGCGGCCGCGAAAGTCGGCGTCGGTACGCAGTCGGCGTGACAACTCCAGCTGCACTCCAAGCCAGCCCGCGTCGCGGTAGCGCAGATCGCGCATGAGCTGGACCAGGCCGTGTTCGGCGACTACTTCTGCCATCTCGGCGGCGTCATCCTCGGCCACGGCGAAGAACAGGGACTCCTTGTCGCCGAAGTGATGGAAGATCGCCCCCCTCGAGAGCCCGATCTCGGCTTCGAGCCGCCGCACGGTCGCGCCTTCGTAGCCGTCGCGCGCGAAAGAGCGGCGGGCGCCGTCGATGATCGTGCGACGGCGGGCCTCGAGGTTGTCCGCGGTGAGCCGGGGCACGATCAGCAGACTACCGAGGACGTCGATAGCCTGGCTCGATGCGACATGCTGCGGGCCGCCGGCGCGTGCTCGCGCGTGGCGCGGCCGCGATCGGGTTGCTGTGCGCGGTGTCGGGGTGCCGGCAGACGTCGGGTCTCT